>NZ_JAEVHN010000006.1:0-44821 GCF_016803375.1 Micromonospora sp. 4G55 | reverse complement strand
CGCGGTCCCCGCGCCGGCCGCCCCCGGCATCCGTCGTCGAGGCGGGACGGGTCAGCGGGCGGCTGGGCCTGTTCCGGCGCAACAAGTCCCGGGCCGACGGGGACGGCGCGGGCACCCCGGCGGACGGCGAGCCGCTGTCGAGGCAGGACGCGGAGTTCGTCGACTGGGTGACCCGGCTGGGCAAGCCGGTGGCGGACAACGAGGCTGCACCAACGACCTGATCGCGCTCGGTGTGCTGCAGGAGCTGACCGGACGCGGGCTGCGGGTGCCGGACGACGTGGCGATCGTCGGCTACGACGACATCGAGTTCGCCAGGCGGCCGCTGTCCCGCTGTCTTCGGTCCGCCAACCGCGGGAGCATCTGGGCGAACGGCGGCCAACTGCTGCTAGTGTTCTGAGTCGTTAATTCGTTGGTAGATTGCTGGTGTGGGTGATGGCCGTGGTCCGAAGCTGGGGCCGCTGGAACTGACCGCCGAGGAGCGGGAGGCGTTGCGAGGGCTGGCTCGGCGGCCGAAGACGGCGCAGGGGTTGGCGGTGCGGGCGCGGATCGTGCTGGCGTGTGCGGAAGGGCTGTCCAACAGCGAGGTGTCTCGCCGGCTTGGGGTGTCGCTGCCGACGGTCGGCAAGTGGCGCAAGCGGTTCGTGGCCGATCGGGTGGACGGGCTGCGCGACGAACCGCGCCCGGGTGCGCCACGGAAGATCGGCGACGCCCAGGTCGAGGCCGTGATCACGAAGACGCTCGAAGAGCTGCCATCCAATCAGGACAGCCACTGGTCGACCCGGTCGATGGCCAAGGCGGTGGGGCTGAACCAGACCGCGGTCTCGCGGATCTGGCGGGCGTTCGGGCTCAAACCGCACCAGGTCGACAGCTGGAAGCTGTCGACTGACCCGCTGTTCGTGGACAAGGTCCGCGACATCGTCGGGTTGTACCTGGACCCGCCCGAGGCCGCCATGGTCCTCGCCGTGGACGAGAAGTCGCAGATCCAGGCCCTCGATCGGACCGCGCCGATGCTGCCGATGATGCCCGGCGTGCCCGGCCGGGTGACCCATGACTACGTCCGCCACGGCACCACCAGCCTGTTCGCCGCGCTGGACGCGGCCACCGGCAAGGTCATCGGCCAGACCCAGCGCAAACACCGCCACCAGGAGTTCCTGCGCTTCCTGCGCACCATCGACCGGGCAACCCCGCCCGAGCTGGAGCTGCATCTGGTGCTGGACAACTACGCCACCCACAAGACGCCCGCCATCGGGCAGTGGCTGCTCAAGCACCCCCGGTTCCACCTGCACTTCACCCCGACCTACTCGTCATGGCTCAACCTTGTCGAACGCTGGTTCGCCGAACTGACCAACCGCAAACTCCGTCGGTCGGCCCACCGCAGTGTCGCCGCACTGGAAGCCGACGTAACCGCCTGGATCGAGGCGTGGAACGCCGACCCCAAACCGTTCGTGTGGACCAAGACGGCTGACGACATCCTCGAAACGATCGCCGCATACTGCCAACGAGTTAACGACTCAGGACACTAGGGCCAAGCAGCCGGGCGACCACTCAGAGGTAAGCCCAATCTGCTCATGCAGCGGCCGGTGCCCGACGGCACCGGCCGCTGCATCCCAGTCGCCACAGAACCCGACAAGGCAGGAGTGGCTTCAGGCGATCCCGTAGCGCTTGCGGGCCTCCTGAACGGTCTCGGGCTTGACCTCGCCGCGCCGGGCCAGGGCTGCCAGCGCCGCGACCACGACCGACTGCGGGTCGACCCCGAAGTGGCGACGGACGGCCGCACGGGTATCGGAGAGGCCGAAGCCGTCCGTGCCGATCGAGTGCCAGTCCTGCGGCACCCACTGGCTGATCTGGTCCGGAACCGCCCGCATCCAGTCGCTGACGGCGAGCACCGGGCCGGGAGCGCCGTTCAGCACCCGGGTCACGTAAGGGATGCGGTCCTCACCCTGAAGCTGCGCCGCGTCACAGTCCAGAGCGTCGCGGCGCAGCTCGCTCCAGGAGGTGGCCGACCACACGTCGGCTGCCACACCCCAGTCGCCGGCGAGGAGCCGCTGGGCCTCCAGGACCCAGTGGATCGCGGTGCCGGAGGCGAGAAGCTGCAGGCGCGGGGCATCCGCCGCCAACTCCGTGGCATTGGCTTCCTGGTACCGGTAGAGGCCCTTGAGGATGCCCTCCTCGATGTCCGCGCCGGACGGCATGGGCGGCTGAACCTTCGCCTCGTTGTAGACCGTGAGGTAATAGAAGACGTCCTCGGCGTCCGGGCCGTACATCCGGCGCAGCCCGTCGCGGACGATCACGGCGACCTCGTACGCGAAGGCCGGGTCGTAGGCGATGGCCGCCGGGTTGGTGGATGCGATCAGGTGGGAGTGGCCGTCCGCGTGTTGGAGGCCCTCGCCGGTCATCGTCGTACGGCCGGCGGTGGCACCGATGAGGAAGCCACGGCCGAGCTGGTCGGCGAGCGCCCACATCTGGTCGGCCGTCCGCTGCCAGCCGAACATCGAGTAGAAGATGTAGAAGGGGATCATCGGCTCGCCGTGCGTGGCGTACGACGTTGCGGCGGCCGTGAAGTCGGCCATCGAACCGGCCTCGGTGATGCCCTCGTTGATGATCTGGCCGTTCGTGGCCTCCTTGTAGTACAGGAGCGTGTCGCGGTCGACCGGGTCGTAGGTCTGGCCGTGCGGCGAGTAGATCCCGGCGGTGGGAAAGAGCGACTCCATGCCGAAGGTACGCGCCTCGTCCGGAACGATCGGCACCCAACGCCTGCCGGTCTCCGGGTCCCGCATCAGGTCCTTGACCAGGCGGACGAAGGCCATGGTCGTCGCGATCTCCTGACTACCGGACCCTTGGCCAACCTTTCGAAGGGCTTGGCGGACGGCGCGGGCAGCACCACCGGGTGGACACGGCGAGCCGGGGCGGGCCCGCCCAGCGCGGCCGTGCGCTCGTGGAGGTAACGGACCTCCGGCGAATCGGCGCCGGGGTGGACGTACGGCACCACCTCACCAGTCAGCTTGCTGTCGGGGATGGGAAGTTCGAGGAGGTCGCGCAGCGCGCGGAACTCGTCGCCGGTCAGCTTCTTCATCTGGTGGTTGGCGTTGCGCGACTCGAAGGCGGGGCCGAGCGTGTAGCCCTTGACCGTCTGGGCGAGGATCACGGTCGGCGCGCCCTGGTGCTCGACGGCGGCCCGATAGGCGGCGTACACCTTGCGGGGTTCGTGGCCCGCCCGCGAGGCGTGGAAGCACTCGGCGATCTTCGCGTCGGTCAGCACCTTCGCCATCTCGACGAGCGCCGGGTCGGCGCCGAAGAAGTGCTCGCGGATGTAGCCGACATCCCGGGCCGCGTACGTCTGGAACTGCCCGTCGGGGACCTCGCGCAGCCGGCGGACGAGCGCGCCCGTGGTGTCGAGCGCGAACAGGTCGTCCCAGGCCGAGCCCCACAGCGACTTGACGACGTTCCAGCCCGCCGCGCGGAACCGCGCCTCCAACTCCTGGACGATCTTGAAGTTGGAGCGCACCGGCCCGTCGAGCCGCTGCAGGTTGCAGTTGACCACGAAGGTGAGATTGTCGAGGCCTTCGCGACCGGCAAGAGCGAGCGCGGCGGTCGACTCGGGCTCGTCCATCTCGCCGTCACCGAGGAACGCCCACACCCGCGAGGCTGAGGTGTCCTTGATGCCGCGGTGCTGCAGGTAGCGGTTGAACCGCGCCTGGTAGATCGCCGACAGCGGGCCCAGGCCCATCGACACGGTGGGGAACTCCCACAGCCACGGCAGCCGGCGCGGGTGCGGGTAGGAGGGAAGGCCTTCGCCGCCCGCCTCCTGCCGGAACCGATCGAGATGGCCCTCGGTGAGCCGACCGTCGAGGAAGGCCCGGGCGTAGATGCCGGGGGCGGCATGGCCCTGGAGGTAGAGCTGGTCGCCGGAGCCGTCGGCCTCCTTACCGCGGAAGAAGTGCTGGAAGCCGGTCTCGTAGAGCCAGGCGGCGGAGGCGTAGGTAGCGATGTGACCGCCCAGGCCATAGCGGCTGCCGCGGGTCACCATCGCGGCGGCGTTCCAGCGGTTCCAAGCGGTGATGCGCCGTTCCATCTCCTCATCACCGGGGAACTCCGGCTCGGCGGCGGTCGGGATGGTGTTGATGTATTCGGTCTCGAGCAGCTTCGGCAGCGCAAGGCCGACGCCCTCAGCGTGTTCGAGAGTGCGGCGCAGGAGGTACGAGGCGCGCTGTGGCCCGGCCGCGGCGGTGACGGCGTCGAGAGAGGCCGCCCACTCGGCGGTCTCCTCGGGGTCACGGTCCGGGATCTGATCGAGTGCGTTCGGGTTGTTTCGCCCGATGTCGGTCATGGTGGCCGCCTTCCGACGGTTCCGGACCTCTCGTCCGCAGGGCGGGAGGTCGACACGGTGAGACAGGAAAGCTGCCTGCCGGGGATGCTCCGGCCGCAGCTACCAGCGAAGTGACTGGGAAGCAGCAAGGCCCGCAGCCGCCCACCTCCTGGGCGTCGCGGTACCGGGCCAGGAATGCGGTCAGTGCCGGCAGCATCTCCTCGGCGGCCCGCTCGGCGAGTCAGGCGCCCGCGAGACGGCGAACCGGCTGAACGATGAGCTCACGACACCCTCCGTTTCACCACACCTTGAGGAATCGGCACGGAACCGATGCTTCGTCCCGCGCCTTCCGGTTTCGTCGGCGAGCCGCCTCGCCGATCCACCACCAAGGACCAGGTGAGGCAGCGATTCGTGACAACCGACCCGCGTGTCAACGCCGCCTGAATCCTGACCATCGTGTTCCGCCCTGGAACCCGCCCGGAACCACGTGGTCAGTTTTCAGGCGGAGCCGACACCGCGACCAGCGCCCCGCGAGGACCTGCCGTCATCTCTCCGGCTGCCCTCGACCGGTATGGCCCGACCTACCACCGCACTGAACCGGCAAGCTGAGGCCGTGACACGCCTTGCCCGGGCCTTGCGCGACCGGCCGCCGCCCTGGACACGGTCAGCGATTCGAATCACGGAACGGGTATGCCGGCACCAGACGCGGCACCGGCAAGCTGAAACCAGGTGGACAAAGACCTCGGCAACCGCGACAGGCGGCTACCAACGGGAGGAACGAGACGTCATGTCCCACCGCGAGGTCCCGACGGATGCCGTGCGGGCCTTCGACGCGGTCCGGCCCCGGCTGTTCGGCATCGCCTACCGGATGCTCGGCACCGTTCACGACGCCGAGGACATCGTCCAAGACACGTGGCTACGTTGGCAGCTCACGGACCGCAGCGCAGTACGGGACCCGACAGCATTCCTCGTTACCGCAACGACCAGGCTCGCCCTGAACGCGGCGACATCGGCACGCGCCCGGCGAGAGACCTACGTCGGCCCATGGCTGCCCGAGCCGGTCCAGACATCGGTCGATCCGGCAACCCGAGCAGAGCAGGGCGAAGCTCTCGGACTTGCGTTGCTCCTCCTCCTGCAACGACTGACTCCGCACGAGCGCGCCGTGTACGTGCTACACGAGGCCTTCGACTATCCCTTCCGGCAGATCGCCGAGGTCCTCGACATCACCGAGGCGAACGCGCGGCAGCTCGGGCGCCGGGCGCGCACGCACCTCGCCGAAGAACGGCACGCGCCGGTCGCCCCCGCCGAGCACGGCCGGCTGCTCCACGCCTTCCTCGCCGCCGCACGCTCCGGTGATCTCGGTCAGCTGGAAAAACTGCTCGCGAACGACGTCGTCTCCTACGCCGACGGCGGCGGCATGGTCAGCGCGGCGCGGGTACCGGTCACCGGCCGGGCCGACGTCGCCCGCTACATCGCCGGCCTCATGAGAAAGTTCGGCGCGGTCGTCTCGCTGGACTTCGTCGAGTCCAACGGGCAGGAAGCCGTCCTCGTCCGCCGGGCAGGATCCGTCGTCGCACTGTGCGCGATCGATGCCTCTCCCGAGGGCATCACCCGAGTGCTGATCACCCTCAACCCGACCAAACTCGCCCGGTTTGATCCACAAGAAACCCGCTGATCGGGCGGCAACCCCAGGCGGGTTGATCGGGCGACCCGCCTGGGGCCAAGCCTGACGCGACAGCGGCACCAGCCAGTAGGCAGGCCATCAACTTCCCGAGCCCACCCGACAAGCTCCCCCTCACCCACCGGCCGCACCCCGCCGCCGCCGGCCACTCTTCCCGTTCGGCGTCCTGAGCGATCATCAGGACTGCTCCGACAACCGTGGGCCGGAACCTGGCTGCCCGGATCCGTCCCTCACCACCGTGGGCCACGGGCGGCTACCTCGGTGTGCGGACACCCGGCGCGGAGCTCCTCATGCGTCCACGACTCCGACCGCCCGCTCGGCTACGCCGCCCTTGCTCAGCGGCGCAAGCGGCGGGAGCAGGCGCCGTCGTGGTCGGCGCGGAGCAGGCAACGCCGACCGCCGGGCATCAGCAGGTCGCAGAAGACCCGATGGCGTACGTTCTGGTGGTCCTCGGCGGAGACGGTGGTCTCCCCCGGGTCGGTCTGCGGCAGCACCATCAGCCACCGGCCGATCACCCGGGCCAGGCGCTGCGCGGCGGGCAGGTCGGCGGTGGCCACCGGCAGGTGGATGACGTACCGCTGGGTCATGCCTCGGGTCCCTGATCGGCGTGGTCGCTCGATTGGCGACGCAGCGCCTCCTTGGCGGAGGCAACTTCCCGCCGGCTCGCGGCCAGGGCCGCGTAGACGGCGGCCATGTCCACGGCGACCCGGTCGAGGAAGGCGTACACGTGGTCGGGTTCAAGGCCGCGGCGTCCGAGCCCGACCAGCTTGAAGCGGCGCTCGCGCACCTGCCACGGCAGCAGCGGGGTGTACGGCATCGTGCCGTAGCTCGACCGTTGATTGCGGACGCTCATCTGCTGCCTGCCTCTCGTGTCGGATGGAAGGGGTGGGGCCACTCGTCCTCCCCGCACGTGCGGACCCACCCCGCCCTGCCACCGCAGCTTTCGATCAGCGGTACGGCACCAGGGCCTTGTAGTCATCGTGTGACAGTGGGCAGTGGAGACGCAACGTTCCACAGCAGAATTCTTGGCTCAGGCATTGACTTTTTTTACTGCAACCGATATGAGTTACGTGGTCGCGTTACGCAGTGTTGCGGGATGGAATCAGGGAGTGCTCGGGTGACAGAGGACGTCGGATCGACCGTGCCGCGTCGGCAGCTCGGTCGGCTGCTGCGCCAGTTCCGCACCGAGGCCGGGGTGACTCTGGACGCCGCCGCCGAAGCGCTGGAGTACAGCCGGCAGAAGATCTGGCGGATCGAGAGCGGCCTGGGGCCGGTGCGGGTGCTCGACGTCAAGGCGATGTGCGAGCTCTACCACGTGTCGCCGGAGATGACCGAGGCGATGCGGGGGCTGGCCGCCGAGACGAAGTCGAAGGGGTGGTGGCACGCGTACGGGGACGCGGTGCCGAGCTGGTTCGAGCTGTACGTCGGGTTGGAGTCCGCCGCGTCGCGCCTTCGCGGCTACGACGAGTCGCTGATCCCCGGCATCCTTCAGACCAAGGAGTACGCGCACGGGCTCTATCGGCTTGGGCGGACACTGAGCGACCAGGATCGTGAGCGCGCCGTCGAGGTGCGGCTACAGCGGCAGGCCCTGCTCACCCGACGGCTCCCCGCCGCACCGCGGCTGGAGTCGGTTCTCTCCGAGGCGGTACTCCGCCGCGCCGTAGGCGGACCGGCCGTCATGAGCGCTCAGCTCGACCACCTCCTCAAGCTGTCCGAGCTGCCTAACGTCTCGGTCCGAGTTCTGCCCTTGACGTCCGGTCCTCAGCCTGGAGCGGTGGCCGGGACCTTCATGATCCTCGACTTTCCCGCTACCAAAGGTGGTCGGGCCGCGCCGGAACCGTCGATCGTGTACAGCGAGTCGCTGACCGGGGCGCTCTACCTCGACAAGCCCGACGAACTGGCCGCCTACGAGCGCGTCTGGAAGGGTCTGGATGCGCTCGCCCTCGGCGAGGCAGAATCGAAGGACATGATCAAGAGGATTACCGGGGAGACGCGGCATGACTGACCTGACCGGCGCCGTCTGGCGCAAGAGCACCCGCAGCGGCGACAACGGAGGCGCGTGCGTCGAGGTCGCCGACAACCTCCCCGGCATCATCGCCGTACGCGACTCCAAAGACCCCGACGGGCCACACCTGCTTTTTCCAGCTGCAGCGTGGGTGTCCTTCACTGCCGCCGTCCGGAAGCCGGCCTGACGGGCTAGACCCAGCCGATCTAGCCGCCAACAAATCCGTGACCTCCGGTGCCCTGGCAGCCCGTCGGGGCCAGATCCCACCACCATCGGCCGTGCCCCCCTCTCGCCCACCTGGGCTTCGACTGAAAGACCCGACTCCCGGCCCCGTCAGCCAACGCTTTGGGCCCAATCGCGGCCAGCGCGCCTACCTCGGCCTTCGTCTTTGGACGCCGTGAGGAGGACGGCGGCTCGACGGGAGGCGGATGCGGCGCTGGCGATGAGCGCCCGTACGAACGCCCGACCTCAGCGATTCTCCCGGCCTTGCCCTCTTCCTCGCGGGCAGGCGGCGGCCGTTTTCGGCAGTGATGGTCAGCCATTCGGGAAGACAAAGGGGCCGGCTGGCCTTATTGCGCCCTCCGAGCTGTCGCATCAACGACAGACGTCTTCAAACTTGTTGTCACAGCAAGGAACGTCTTCAGCACCGAACGTGATTCTTTTTCGGGCACCTTTCGACCGAGCCAAGGGGTGGATGTGGTTTCGAGTCTCGAGCGCACCTCAGCCAAGCAGGACAAGGGCTACCAGCCGACCTCCAAAACAGATGAGGCCCACCGGGTCACGGCCTCGGCGTCCATGCCCTCCCCCCGATCCACCTTCCTGATTTGCTTCCTCCTGGCACTCCTGTTCGTCTTCGTCATCGCCGGTACCCCGCCAGGGTGGGGCGCCGGCATCAAGTGGACGACCCGAGCGCTCGCCGGCGTCATTCTGGTACTTCTGCTGGCCTGGCACACCCGACGTCGCTACTACTGGCCCCAGACACGGTCCCACCAACCCACCAGGGTATGGCGACTGCCGGATAACCAGGTAAATATCCTTCAGCGCAGCGCGGGCCAGACCAAAGCTCTCAGCCGCTTAAACGAGGCGGACTCGGCACGCGCTCGAGCATTCACATCAGCGATCCTCTTCCCGGCCAGCGTTCGACAAAGAATCACCGAGCGCTACGAGCCCAGCCAGAGAACGCTCACCCAGCACGTGACGATCGACGCGCAACTGCATCCACGGGTGGTGCGACAAATTCTGCATCCGGAAGACAAAACGATCGGCGGCCGCCAACCCTCGGTTCCGCTCCAGCGCCAAGCGGGGATAGAGGAAACGCGGGCGGAAGGCAGTGCATCGTCGAATGACGCAGCGGACAGGTCCGGAGGTGTCCACGATCAGCCGGTAATCCTGTTTCCCGTACTGGTCCCTCGCAAAGGGGAAATGGTTGATAACCTCCGCGTCCTCGCCGCAGACGGTAGCGCGCTTCCGGTCCTCTCGTACCGGCAGTACCTCCAGCTGATCGCCCAGGTCCTCAGGACCCTACTTGACATCGCATATGGTGCAGACATCTCCCAGAGCACTCACAGCAAGGCGTTCGAGGCCGAGCACATTGCGCTCCGAGCAGTGATGCGCCGGGCCGAAAACACCGAGCCGGACGACGACGATTCCGGAAGCCATGAACTGGACGTGGCGGCGAACCTGACTGACGGTCCCAAGGTTGTCAACAGCGCCGCGCTCAGGCTCGCCGCACAGCTGGTCAAGAAGCTCACCTCCCACTATGCCGTCGTCGCCGCGATCCCCTGTCCGCCGGACGGTCGCTTCGTCGTCTCCTATGAGCGCATGATGACTCCGGCCCTCGAACTTGCCCCGATCAAGCAGGGGGTCCTGAGCTGGCTGAAGGCCAGGGCCCGGCTCCTGCTCGGCTCTCGCCCGGTCGACTTCTCTATTTCGTTGGACAACGCGTGGACGACCCAGAGCTACCACCTTCTGATCGACGCACAGGATGGAGTTTTCGTCGGTGTCCAAGAATCCGAAGAGCTAATCGGCTATCTCGACGCGCATTGGAATCGGCGGAAGGAAATTCGCCGGGACGAGGCCAGAAAATATCGCTCCAATTCGTCCGCTATGGGGGGAGCAGGCTCCACGGTGGAAAGCACTACGCCGCCGCCGTACTATCGCTTCCGGCGACGCGCGGGCCAACGGTACGCGCACTTCTACACTCGATTCTTCCCCGAGCCGATGGAGGAACTCAAGAAGGAGCATCGCATGCCGAACGTGCGATTCCGTTTCTACGAGGTCCCACCGGGCTCCGTGTTCCGTGCGGTGATAACAGCCTCCGCTGCGGCGTTGCTAATCTGGCTGATTGGCTTCGTAGCCTCACGTAAAGCCGACCCCGGCACGGACGTTCCCGCCTTCCTCCTGGTTTTTCCCGCAGTAGCCGCCGCCTGGCTAGGCTTCGACGGCCAACCCCGACGTCTTCTCGAGGGGACACTGGCAGCCAGGATCTCGCTGGTCACCACCGTCCTGTGCTCCATCGCGGCGAGTGGCCTTTTCATGATCCACAAGGCTGACCTTCCGTACTTCCGCTGGGAGAACGTCGCGGACATGCAGGTTCTCGGCATCGCATCGTTGGCGTGGAGTGTGCTAACGGTCTTGGCTGTCCTGAACGCAGCCGCGATCGGGTACGCCTACCTTGCGCGCACGTGGGAGTTCATGCACCTGTCCAGCAGGCCCGACAACTTCGGCGGCCCAAAGGAGAACGTGGGCTGAGGCGATGCCCACTGCTACGCTCAGCGTTACCTCAGCATTACCGTGGCGACTACCCTTCTCAGTTGATCCTTCCCAGCACCTATGCCCGTCTTATCTAGAGGAGAACTTGCATGGGACTATGGATTGGAGCGGACAAGGCAATGGCAACCGACTCGGAGTATCACATCTCGTCACATGACTGGCCGGCAGGATCGCAGGCAAGCGATCTCACGCTCGAACAGGCGAATGAGGTTTTTGACCTGTTTGACAGCTTTTACCCCTTAGCGGTCCAGGGCCTGTCGTCCGTCACAATCCCCATGCCTCAGGACACCGACGACTGATGTGACTCGCACGGCCACCGCGAGCCGATACGCGGATGAACGCTAGCCGGCCGCTTGCAGACGCCGAATGCCGCGGCACCGGTAGCCCGTGTGCTCGTCCCGGTGCAGTACTACGCCGAGGACCCGGGGCAGGCTGATGGCGCTCGGCAATTCGGCTCGTCTCCCCAGATGGCAGCGGAACGGCGCCACCCGCTCGACACACTGCTTGGGCGTGTCTTCCCGATCGAACATGCTCATCGCCTCTGACGCCGTCCGTTCGTCTCGCCGGTCGCGTTCTCGCCCAGCCGACCGAGATGCACCAGCAATGTCTCGATCTCTGCCGCAGCCGGCGACTGCGGCCCGTACAAGGCGCTGATGTCTCGAAGCAGGTCCCGGAGGTGGCGTCGGGCACCGCTTACGTCGCCGACCCCGGCGGCGAGCATGGCAACTTGTTGCCGCAAGGCGAACAGCTCTGGTGAGTCCGGTGACATCACCCGCTGCTCCTCGAGCAGCAGCGAGCGCAGCTCGTCCAGCGCTGCGGTCGCCTCGCCCAGCTCGGCCTGACACACTGCTGCCTGCTGCCGGCACTGCCAGATCAGCTCCTGATCCGGCACCGGGCGCTCAGCAAGGTCGGGAATGAGACGCTGGAACTCGGGCAGCGCCTGGCGGAAGGCGCCGGCGAGGACGTACAGGTTGGCGAGGTTGAGCCGCAGCTCCAGAATCCTGGGCTGCTTGGCGGCGGGCCCTTTCCGGATCGGACGCAGCGCCGTTTCCAGCAGCGCGGCGGCCTGGGTGAACCGCTCCTCCTCGGCGAGCTCCCAGGCACGCTCCTCTGCTTCGGCCAACTCGTCGAGGGACAGCGGCCCGGACATCTGTGGCGCCGACCGTGGCCAAACGACGTCGACCCTGGTCGGAGCGATCGGCGCGCGGGGCGGTAGCGGACCGAACGGATAACGGTGGGGCATGGTCGGGTCGACGGACTGACCATCGGCGACCACTACGGCCAGGTCGTCGGCCACGCCGGGATCGACCACTCCGAGCGGCGCCAGGAGCTCGTACACCTCAGCGGCGGACCCGGGCCGGTCCTGCGGGTCCTTTGCGAGCAGGTGAACGACGAGCCGCACGAGTACGTCGGGCACACCGGCGCGATACTCGGTGACCGACGGAATCGGATCGTTCATGTGGCGGTGCAGCAGGCCGAGCGCGCTGTCCGCGCGGTACGGCGGCTCGCCTGTCAGTAGCTCAAACAGCACACAGCCCAGCGCGTAGAGATCGGCGCGCGGCCCGACGGCGCTGTTGAGCGCCTGCTCCGGGGCCATGTAGGTGGGTGTGCCCAGGGTGTGGCTGGTGGCGGTTAGCCGGGGCACGTCCGGGCCGAGCAGCGCCGCCACACCGAAATCGAGGACCTTGACCGATCCGGTCGGGGTGACCATCAGGTTCTGCGGCTTCAGATCCCGGTGCACCAGCGAGGCGGCGTGTGCGACGGCGAGCACCGAGCAGATCTGCGCGCCGATGGCGGCTGCCCATGGCACGGCGAGCCGGCCGCGCTCGGCGATCAGGTCGGAAAGCAGCAGGCCTGGTACGAGCTGCATGACGATGTAGACGTCGTCACCGTGGTGGCCGACGTCGTGGACGCTGGGCACCCCGGGGTGGTCCAGCCGGGCGGTGACCCGGGCTTCGCGCATGAACCGTTCGACCGCGTTGTCCCGCTCGTTCTCGGGGATGGTGAGCTTGCGGAGGAACTTGATGGCGACGGGCCGGTCGAGCTTCTCGTCGAAGCCGCCCCACACCTCCCCCATGCCGCCATGGCCGAGCGGGTACGTCAGCTCGTACCGGTCGGCCACGCGCTCCTGCGCCCGCATCCGCCTCCCCCTGTTTCCCGCAGCCGATTCCGTTGGTTCGAGCAGCTAGAACCGCTCACCGTACACTTCAGCCAGCTCCCGATACGCCTCGCGAACCGCGTCGAGGGCGGCCGGGTCGTGAGCGGCGTTCTCCGCGGCCAAGGCCGCAAGCTCGAGGGCGGTCTGGATCCGGGACAGGTCTGCCTCGATCTGATCCCACAGCGCCCTCGCTTTCTCCCGCTGTTCGGCCAGCAAGTTCGCGGCCTGACTGTTGGGCGAAGCGATCCGAGTCGGTTGGTGCTGCTGGCGAACGACCTGGGGACGAAGCTGCTGTCGACGACCGAGAACGTCAGCGGCCTCCCACAACACTTGGGCGAGCAGCTGCCCTCCCTCGGCCGGGTCGATCACCTTCTGGACGGCGGGCAGGGCAACACCGGCTCGCTCGGCCAACCCCATGAGGCCGAAGAATTCTTCGCGCTCCTCCACCCTTTCGAGCGTGTGGTGTAGTTCCGGGAACGCCGCCTGATCGGGTGCCACCACCTGGGCAGGCGGCGTGTCCGACACGGTCGCCGCCAAGCCCAAGCCCAGCACGAGCGTGGCCAGAATGAAGACCACCAAGAAGGGCGCACCGTTGAGGGACAGCCCGAAGGCGCCGAGCACGACCAGCGTGGCGAGCACGATGATGCCAGCCACATTGGGAGAGTTCTGGCGCACCGGTACGGCTCGCAGGTACGTGATACTTCCCCACTCATTCTTCACTCGCGCCCCGGACACCTTGAGCGGGGCGAGCGCCGCGACAGTCCTCGTGGCGTCGCTGGCGATCCAGAGGTGGAAGGGGTGGTCGGACGGGGACAACCGTCCTCCTCTCGAGAGGTATTCAGTTAGGCGATGCCCTTGCGGCGGCGGATCATCTGGTACGCCTGCCGGCGGGCGAACTGGTTGAGCTGCGAGCGCAGGCTGTCGTCGTCCAGGTAGCGCTGCATCAGCTTGCCGTTGTCGTCGTGCCGGGACAGGATCACGTCCTCGATGCGCTTGTCGCAGACCACGCCGAAGTTGCTCTCGTCGTTGACCATGGCGGCGGCTTCGAGGGTGCCGTCCTCAACCAGGGCGACGATCTGCTGCTCGACCCAGACCTTGTCGGCGTCGCCCAGCCCGATGCCGAACTTGTCGTTGAACGCGTCGATGAGCTCCGACAGCGCGACCTTCTCCGGGTCATGCTGCCTGCCCGCTCCCCCGCCGACGAACCCGGGCAGCATCTGCTCACCCTCGGGCGTCAGCGACGCGTCGTGCTCGCCGGTCTTGCTGACCCGCAGGTGGGTCAACTCCACCTCGCCGATGTCGACCGACGGGTCCTGTCGACGGGGCAGCCGGTTGAGCAGCGCACGCCCGTAGAGGTAGAGCCTTTCCAGGTCCTCGTCGTGGTAGGGCACGACCTGGCTCAGGAACGCGTACATCCGGGTGTAGTCGCGCAGCGCGGACCGGAAGGTGTCGGCGGCCTCGGCGTCGTCGGCGGCCAGGGCGTTGTAGCGGTCCACGGCCGGTTCGGTGAACCGGTAGAGGGCGGCGTGGGCCCGCTGGAGGCCGGTGTCGCTGGTGGCCTTCCGCTCGGCGGCGAGCAGCGCCTCGGCGTACGCCTGCATCTCGGAATCGACCAGCAGGGCGTAGCCCATGACCGCGTGCTGGGCGGTGTAGAGCAGGTTGGGGTCGGTGGGGGTGGTGGCGGCGGTTTCGAAGTACGGCTTGAACTGCTCGGCGATATCGCCGGCCTCGTTGACGAAGTCGAGGACGAAGACGTCGCCCTGGGCCTTGAGCGGGTGGGTACGGTTGAGCCGGGACAGGGTCTGCACGGCGGCGACGTTCTTGAGCAGCTTGTCCACGTACATCGTGGTGAGCAGCGGCTGGTCGAAGCCGGTCTGGTACTTCTCGGCGACGACCAGCATCCGGTACTCGGTGGGCTGCTTGGCCCTCGGCGTGCCGGCGTGCTTGTCGTCGGCGGCGGTGTAGGCGAACCGTTCGGGCAGCTCACCCTCGCTGAACCCGTTGATCCGGGCCTCGGTGTGCTCCACGCCGTCCACGTTGAGGTCGCCCGAGAAGGCGACCAGTGAGTCGCAGCCAACGTAGCCCTGCATCTCGACGTACTTCTTGATGGCGGTATGCAGGCGGACGGCGGCCTCGCGGGAGCCGGTGACCACCAGGGCCTTGGCCCGGCCGCCGAGCCGCGGCGCGGTGTGCCTGCGGAAGTGCTCGACGATGATCTCGGCCTTCTGCGCCTGCATAGTCGGGTGCAGGCTGGCGAAGCGGGCCAGCTGCGACCCGGCCTTCTTCGGGTCGACCTCCGGGTCGTCGGGGTTGGCGTTCGCCAGCTTCCAGTACGACTTGTAGGTCACGTAGTTGCGCAGCACGTCGAGGATGAAGCCCTCGTCGATGGCCTGGCGCATCGAGTACGTGTGGAACGGCTGGGGGTTGCCAGTCACCGAGTGCGGGGTGCCGAACAGTTCGAGGGTCTTCGGCTTCGGCGTAGCCGTGAACGCGAAGTACGACAACGTCTCGTGCCGGCCGCGCGCCAACGCCGACGCGGTGAGTAGGTCACCCGACTCGTCCACGTCGTCGCTACCGAGCTTGAGCAGCACCTTCTTCAGCGCGGCGGCCGAGTCACCGGACTGGGACGAGTGCGCCTCGTCGACGATGACCGCGAACCGCTTGCCGCGCAGCCCCTGCACCTTGTCGAGGATGTAGGGAAACTTCTGCATGGTGGTGATGACGACCTTGGCGGTCTCGCCCTGGAGTGCGGCGGCCAACTGTGCAGAGTCCTTGTCGATCCGCTGCACCACGCCCGGCACGTGCTCGAACTGGAAGACGGTGTCCTGCAACTGCCGGTCCAGCACCACCCGGTCGGTGATGATGATGGCCTTGTCGAAGACCGGCTCGTTGGGGCGCAGCCCCTTGGCCCGCGCATCCTCGTCGAGCATGGGGGCGGTGTGCAGGCTGGAGAGCCGGTGCGCCAGCCAGGCGATGGTGTTCGACTTGCCCGACCCGGCCGAGTGCATGACCAGGTAGTTCTGCCCGGAGCCGTTGCGGGCGGCGTGGTCGGCCAGGTTGGTGACCGCGTGCCACTGGTGGTAGCGCGGGAAGATCAGGCTGCCGGAGTCCTTGTCGGTGTGCAGGAACCGCCGGACCATGTCCATCCAGGTGTCCGGGTGCCAGATCTGCTCCCAGAGGTAGGAGCTGCGGTAGCCCTTGTCGCCGGCGGGCGGGTTGCCGGCGCCGCCGGAGACGCCCGGCCCGTCGGAGCCGGTGTTGAAGGGCAGGAACCGGGTCTTGTCGCGCGCCAGCTTCGTCGTGACGAAGACCAGGTCGGGGTCCACGGCGAAGTGCACGAGGGTACGCCTCGCGAAGAGCAGTTCCTTCGGGTCCCGGGTCTCGCGGTACTGCTTCTTGGCGTCCTCGATGGTCTGGCCGGTGAGCGGGTTCTTCAGCTCGGCCGTGGCGAGCGGGATGCCGTTGACGAAGAGGACCAGGTCGAGGGTGTTGTTGTTGCTCGTCGAGTAGGCGAGCTGGCGGGTGACGGTGAGGCGGTTGGCGCGGTAGAGCTTGAGCGCGTCGTCGGTGATGGCGTGGGCGGGGTTGAAGTAGGCCAGCCGGATCAGGACGCCCTTGTCCTTGACGCCACGGCGGAGCACGTCGAGGGGGCCACGCTCGTCGATCTGCTTGGCGAGGTACTGAGCGAAGTGCCGCTGCGCCTCGTTGGCGTTGTTCCCGTGGTAGGCAAGCAACTTCGCCCACTCGTCCGGCTGTGTCGCGCCGATGAAGGCGAACAGCTCGGCGGTGTCCAGTCCTGACTGCCGATCGTAGTTGCTGGCCGCTCCCCGCAGCCATCCCGAGCCGACCAGCTCGTGCTCGATTGCTGCCTCGAACGACTGCTCCTTGTGGACTGGGCTCATAGGTCGGCCTCCCGCGCCGTCGTCAAGTCCATCGCTCCTGATACAGCCGCCGCTATCAACGCCTGTCGCCGCTCACTGAGCAGGCCGAGCTGTCGCTCCACCACCGTTCGAAGATTTGAGGTAGGGCGATGGTGCGCGAACACCTCGGCCAGCATCAGCCGTTGGGCCGCTAAGGGAGCAGCCGGTACAGGCCATTCCTTGACTTCTTCAATCTTCAGATTCGCCATAGATTGCGAGGTTCCGTGAGACGCGGCAGCACAGAGGTCGCGAATTCTGGTTCCCTGCGCAACCATCGCTAGATAGTTCTTATCAAGCGCCGAGGTCGTTCCGATCCGGAAGATCTTGTCGCAGAGCAGGAGCTTCCGTCGAACCGATCCAACTACTGCAGCGGCACCCACAAGCGCGGGAGTATTTGCACGAGTTACGAGCAAATCACCCTCTCTGACTTCATAGCGGCTAACCGGAGCGACCTCGTCTGGGAGTCTTTTGTTCTCCGATGGGTGGAAGACGCCGCGCTTCACGCTACTAACCTTGAGAACACCCCACTCATGATCCTCTGCTGGCATGTTGTCGCACTGGGGGCTAAATCCCTGCTCGACACTGGCGATGAACCTTCTGAAGGGAGTGGTGCCGAAAGTGCCGGCCACCTCATCGATCTTGGAGTCAAGGACTGCTAGATCCCGCTCATGCAGCCTAAGCAGCATCTCCTGCTGCGCCTTCGCTAAGCGATCAATCCGCGCAACTTCACTGTCGAGGAAGTCTGCGATGCGCCGCTGCTCGTCAAGCGGAGGTAGTGGCAGTTCGAGATTGCCAACCTGTTCAGCATTCAGGTTCTGTTGCGTGTTACTGCGCGCCAGCGACGGCAACGCCTTACGCAGGGAGGAAAGGCAATACTCCAGAAAGCGAGGATCAACACGATGCGTCGGGGTTATGCCTAAGATCGCTTGATTCCAAGCGCCTATGCGACCCAACCGCGCCGTGTGGCCGAGACTTGCATACATACTAAACAGGATCGTGCCAGGTGGCGAAGGCTTCAAACGCGCGGCGCAGAGGCCAGCTGCTGTCAGAGCCCTGCTCGTGGTCTGGACGACAGGCTGGCTGGACATGTCTCCGATGGAAACCCATGGCACACCTTCGCCCGAGGAAGCCCAGTAGCTGCTATTACCAACGTCCGGCGTCCCTCCAGCGTTGAGTTGCGCAATGTACTTAAGCCGAGTCACTATCCAGCCATGGGGATTCCCAGTCACTGCGTGACCTCGCCCAGCAGGTTCTGAATCTCCGCCTCGAGAGCCTTTATCTCGGCGTCGATCTCCGCCAATGACCTCGGAGGCTGGTAGACGTAGAAGTGGCGGGTAAACGGGATTTCATATCCAGTCCTGGTCTTGGACTCGTCGATCCAGGCGTCGGGGACGTGTTGGATCACCTCGCGCTTGAGGTAGTCGTGGATGTCCTCGTCCAGCGGCACGTTCTCGTTGTCCCGCAGATCGGCGTCCGCCAGTGGCTTGCCCTTGCGGTCGGTCTGCACCTCCCCCTCCGGGTCGCTGACGGAGAACGCCTCCCACACCGCCTTCTCCACCGCCGCCGGCAGCTTGCCAAGCCCGTTCAGCTTCATCGCGAACTCAGCCCGCGTCGCGGACTGCGTGCCGATCAACGACTTCGCCGCCGCCAGCAGCGACTCCCGCTCGACGTACTTGAACACCGCCCGCGCCTCCGCGAGCAGCGCGACCGTCTCCTCCGTGACCTCGAACCGCAACCGCAGCGGACGCTCCACGGTGATCCGCTGGTAACCGAAGTCGGTGGTCTTGAAGACCTTCACCTTGGCGTGCTGCGGATGCGCCGGGTCGTCCGCGATGGACAGCGCGTCCACGTACGCCTTGGTCAGCTCGGCGATGTGCTCGTCAGTGAGCATCTTGCGTTTGTCGCCGAGGCTCTTGCGCATCTTGGTCCAGTAGTCGCGGCCGTCGAGCAGCACGACCCTGCGGTGGCGCGCCGGCTTCTTGCGGTTGGTGAGGATCCAGAAGTAGGTGGAGATGCCGGTGTTATAGAAGAGCTGGTCTGGCAGCGCGACGATGCCCTCCAGGAGGTCGTTCTCCAGGATCCAGCGGCGGATCTCCGACTCCCCAGACCCGGCGGCGCCGGTGAAGAGCGGTGAGCCGTTGAAGACGATTGCCAGCCGGCTGCCGCCGTCCTCGGGGCGCTTCATCTTCGAGATCATGTGCTGGAGGAAGAGCAGCGAGCCGTCGTTGATCCGCGGCAGCCCGGCACCGAACCGGCCGGCGTGGCCGCGAGCATGCTCGGCCTTGATGAACGCCTCGACCTTCTTCCATTCCACGCCGAACGGCGGGTTGGCGAGCATGTAGTCGAAGCGCTCGCTCTCGTGCCCGTCCTGGCTGAACGAGTTGCCGTAGGCGATCTTCGTCGGGTCGCCGCCCTTGAGCATCATGTCGGAGCGGCAGATGGCGTACGTCTCGCCGTTGAGCTCCTGCCCGTACACCTCAACGGTGGCGTGCGGATTGTGCGCCTGAATGTGGTCCTGGGCCTCGCTGAGCATGCCGCCGGTGCCGCAGGCCGGGTCGTAGACTTTGCGGACGATGCCCGGGGTGACCAGGTCGTCCTCGTCGGGGGCGAGCAGCAGGTTGACCATCAGCTTGATGACCTCGCGCGGGGTGAAGTGCTCACCGGCGGTCTCGTTGCTGATTTCGGAGAAGCGGCGGATCAGCTCCTCGAAGACGTAGCCCATCTGGTGATTGGAGACCACGTCCGGGTGCAGGTCGATGTCGGCGAACTTTGCGACCACCTGGTAGAGCAGCCCGGCCTCAGCGAGGCGGCTGATCTGGGTGTCGAAGCCGTACTTCTCCAGCACGTCGACTGCGCCGGGCGAGAAGCCGCCGATGTAGGCGCGCAAGTTCAGCCCGACGTGGTCCTGGTCGCCGAGCAGCTTCCGAAACGACATCTCGCTGGTGTTGTAGAACGACAGCCCGGCGGCCTTGCGCAGCACCGGGTCCATGTTTTGCACGCCAAGCTGCTTGAGCTGGGCGTGTTTGGCGAGCACCGCGTCCTTCGTCGGCTCCAGCACGCAGTCGAGGCGGCGCAGCACGGTCAGGGGCAGGATCACCCGGCCGTACTCCGACTGCTTGTAGTCGCCGCGCAGCAGGTCGGCCACCGACCAGATGAAGTTCGCGAGTTCGTGGTGCTTGGCGCTCACCAGATTCCTTTCGTTGTCAACAAACATGCAGTATGGCCGGTGGTCTGCATCGTTGTAGTCCCCCACCCGGTGCAGATGACGGGCCTGATCCGTCAGCAGGAGCCGGCGCCTGGCCCCTTACTTCGTTGGTCGCTTCCGGCTTGTCCGCTGCTCAGGGCGAAGTGATCCACGCGCCAGACCGTCGGCGGTGATCCGCACCAGGTCAGCGCCCAGCGACGCTGCCTGTCGGATCGCCGACTCGAAGGCGTCGAGGCGCCGGAAGGCCTCCCCGTGTGCCCGCTGGTCGTCCAGCGACAGCCGCCGCACCTGCGCCCGCCGGATGTCGAACCGCAACGTGCCTGACAGGCTCGACGTCTGCTTCTCGTTGGCCGATGTCCGCAACTGCCCGGCGAGGAACCACGAGTCCAATGCGGCCGAGTTGGGCCGCAGCAGGTAGAGGTTGCGCCCCAACAGCGCCCCCTCGGCGGTGACCACCCGGGCGGTGAGCTGCCGGGCGATCATCGGCACCACCACGTCCCCGGGCGCAAGGGCGATCTCCTGGCCGTACCGGTCGTCGATCCGACCCGACGCCTCGTCGCCCGCCAGCACGTCCTGCACGGTGAGCACCGGCGGCCCGTCGGGTGACGGCTCCGACGAGCCGGCCCGGACCGGCCCGATCAGCTGGAGCGCACCGGCACGCGCCAGCTCGCCCACGGTGAGGAACTGCCCATCCACCTCGTCCGGCGCGGGCGTGACCTGCGGCATCAGGGCTGACAGCTCGCCGACGACGGCGGCCAGCCGCTCCCTGGTGCGTACCAGATGCTCTCCCGAAGCCTCGCCCCCGACGGCGGGTTGCCGGCGCGCGGGTGTGAGATCGACCTCCTCGTCGAGCAGCTCGATGACCGGGACTGCCCGCGCGAAGCCAATCTCCTCGACCTCGGCGTCCGGCGCGGCGGAGAAAGCCCGCCACACGGCCAGCACCCGCGGGGCCGTCTCGGCCAGGTCACCGCCGGCGGCGTCGACCAGCAGCGCCCGCGCCGGTGGCGGCGCGTCGGCCGCAGCCCGCCGCAGCACCCACAGGTGCAGCGGTACGCCGTGCGGCGCGGCCACCCCCGGCGGGAGCGCGATGACGGCGCGTAGGTGACCCCGGCGCAGCAACTCACCGCGGATCCGTTTACCGGCCCGCCGGCTGGCCACCGTGGGCGGCATCAACAGAACGGCGTGCCCGCCGACCCGCAGGCGAGCGAGCGCGTGCTGCACCCAGGCCAGCTCCGGTTCGGTACGTGGTGTGGTGCCGACGATCCAGCGTGAGTCGTGAACGAGTTCCTCGTCGCCCCAGTTGGTGACACCGAACGGTGGATGGCAGACGACCGCGTCGAAGGCGCGCTCGGGGAAGGCGTCCGCCCGCAACGAGTCCCCGACGACGACCTCTCCCGGCACCTCGCGCAGGGCCAGCCAGAGTCGAGCGAGCGTGCCAAGGTCCGCGTCGAGCTCCTGCCCGTACGCGGAGGTGCAGCCGGCGCGGACGGCGGCCCGCAGGATGGCACCGGAGCCGGCGGCGGGGTCGAGGACGGAGCCGCCGCCGACGTCGGCGAGCCCGACCATGAGGTCGGCCAGGTCGTCGGGGGTGGCGAACGGGCGGCCCGGGCCTGGTGCGGAAAACCGTTGCCACAACTCGTCGAACGCGCCCTGCGGGCCCAGCTCGTCAGCCAGTGCGTCGACGTCGGGTAACAGGGGCGCCAGATGTGTATCGGCCCGGCGGGGACGGCCACCGCGCTGGCGGGCCAGCAATAGGGCGCCGACGGCGGCGAGGCCGGCGGCCGGGGAGTCGCTGGCCGCCGCGAGGTGCCGCCAGAGCCGGTCGGCGGTGGCGAGCTCGGGGAGCTTGCCCTGGCCACGGAGCCACTGCTCGACCTGGATCAGATCGAACTCGGGGCTGGCGGCGGTACCGCCCACCGGGGCGGGGAAGTCGGGGTGCCGCTTGCGCCAGTTGCTGACTGCGGCGCGACCGACCCCGGCGAGCCGGGCGATCTCCGCCGCCGTGATGGTCGGGGTCTCCTGCACCTCCGAAGTGTGTCACACCTGTCAAGCATGATGCTTGTTGACAGTGTTCACGGATGGTGCTCTCATTGACGCCGCAACGTTCACATCAGGAGGACAACGATGCGCAAGACCACCACTCTCGCCCTGATCACCACCGGCCTCGTCGCCTTGGGCTGCGGCTCCGGCGCCACCGAGACGTCCAAGAGCTCCGGCGACGGCGGCAAGGGCGAGGACGCCCCGGCGAAGACCGCGAAGGTCGGCCAGCCGGCTCGGGACGGGAAGTTCGAGTTCACGGTGAAGTCCGCCAAGTGCGGCGTCGCCAAGGTCGGCACCGACCTGCTCGGGGAGAAGGCGCAGGGCCAGTTCTGCCTGGTCACCGTCACCGTCAAGAACATCGGTAAGGAAGCGCAGATGTTCGACGGCAGCAGCCAGAAGGCGTACGCGGCCGACGGCACCGAGTACTCCGCCGACGGTGGCGCCGCCATCTACGCCAACAAGAACGCCGAGACGTTCCTCAACGACATCAACCCCGGCAACCAGGTCAGCGGCGTCGTCGTCTTCGACATTCCCAAGAACGTCAAGCTCACCAAGCTCGAGCTGCACGACTCGCCCTTCTCCGGCGGCGTCGACGTCGCCCTCGGCTGACCCCTCCCTCTTCCAGTCCGGGGCGGGTGCCGTCGCCCGCCCCGGCTGTTCACACCGTCACCTGTTCACAGAAGGAGCCTCGCCGTGACCGACTCGACCACCCCCACTCCGCCCAACCAGCCGCTGCCTCTGCCCGAGACTCCACCGGGCCGCACGGTGGCCAGCCGCAGCCCGTCGGAACACGCCGACCTGCCGGTGCTGGACACGCCGGTGCTCGGCACGGAGGCCGCCACGACGGACCACGGACGCCGGCGACGCCTGCCCCTGCTGATCGCCGTGGCCGGAGCGGCCGCCCTCGTCCTGATTGGCGTCGGTGTCGCCTGGGCGATGGGGGCGGACGGTACGCAGGCCGAGCCGCAGGCGAAGACGCCATTCGCCTCGGCGAGGGACAAGTGCGGAAGCGGCGCGCTGACGGGCGAGTCGGAACTGGGTGATCAGGGCAAGACGCTGACCCTGCGCGGCCAGGGCAAGGAGAGCAGTGGACTCAGCTACTCGACGCTGGAGTGCTACTGGTCCGAGCTCGACATGCCCGACTCGGTGAAGGCCGAGGTCGAAGCCACCCGTGCCCTCGACGGTCGGCAGACCGGCGACTGGGGGGACATCCACGCCTCGTGGAGCTACCACCCGGACAGCGGACTCCAGATGGTCCTCACCCACGCCAACTGACCAGGTGCGGCTGGTCGCCGCCCGAATCGTTCCCGACATCAGCTCCACAGCGTTCTGCCGGCGGACCCGTCGGCGACTCCCTCCGCTCGTCGCCCCGGTTCGGCACGCCCGCCGGACCGCAGCCCTCTCACGCCCGGAGACGACTATGGCCCTCCCCCGGATCCCGCGTCCGATCGACAGCTGGTGGAACAACTCCTCCCGCCACACCGTCCGCCAGGCCGCCGCCCTACTGGCCCCGGCCGTGCTGACGAGCCTCGCCCTGACCGGTTGCGGTGGCGGCAAGGCCGTCACCGCCGCGACACCCTCCACCAGCGCCTCTGCCTCCGCCAGTCCGTCGCCGACCATCAGCCCGACGCCGGAGCCCGACCGTGACGGTGATGGCTACCCCGACTTCGCCGACACCTACCCGGACGACCCGAAGAACATCCCCCAGCAGCAGCCGTTCACGCTCACCTGCGACATCGACGACGTCATCGGGACCACGGAGTTCACCGTCACCACCACGGGCGCCGAGGGTCGGGCCGACTTCACGGCGCTGTGGGCAGAGAAACCGACTTCTTGTGACACCGAGCTGGCCGTCTATCCGGTGACCACGACCGAGCTAGCCGCGCTCAAGACGTCAAAGTACGACGGTAACGACATCTCCGTTCTCTACGAGATTTGCGCGGCGGTCGACCCCGACGACACGTACGTGGAGCCGGACTTCGCCGCGAGCAGCGAGCAGATCCCGGAGCGGAACGCCGCGCTGCTCCTCTGCCCGAAGCACCCGCACGCCAAGAAGTGGAAGCAGGCGGTCAAGCGTGGCCAGGTCGACGTGGACCTGGCGGCCCAGGGCCGGCTCTTCGGCTCCGGCACGTTCCGGGTCGGCAAGGAGATCAAGCCCGGCACCTACGTCACCACGGACGTCGACGGCTGTTACTGGGAACGGCAGAACAGCTCCGGCGGCACGATCGACAACTACTTCACCAACAGCGCCCGCCGCGTGCAGGTCACCATCCGCTCCTCCGACTACGCCTTCAGCTCAGAGCGTTGCGGCGAGTGGCGCCCCGCCCGTTGAAACAAGTCCCCATGAGACGTCAGGAGGCGTCGTGCGTCCCGATGAGTTCCTCCGCACCCTGGCCCTGCTCCCCCCTCCCCTGCACGACCGCGCCATCGTCCTGCGCGGCTACGCCCGCGCCACCCGCTGCGACGACTGCCAGCGCATCGGCGACGCCGTCCGCCTGGCCCTCACCGCCGCCCACTACGACGAGCTGACCTCCGCCGGCGAACTGCTCGACACCGCCGAGCGGCTCGCCGCCGACCACGGCATCCACCGCCGGTCCGGCGACGACCAGCAGCGCGGTCGCGGCCGGGTGGTCCGCTGGGCGACGGCGTCCGCGCCGCTGGTCGCCGCGACCGACGCCAGCTGGAAGGGCCGCGTCGGCGGCATCGGGTACGTCGTCAGCGACGGCCACTACGGCCTGCTCGGTCGGGGCACCGGCCGGCTCGACCCGACCGGCGCCTCCCGGGTGCTGATCAACGAGCTGCGCGCGGTCGACTACCTGCTGACCGGGTACGACGAGGCGCCGGTGGGCATGACGGTGCTGCTGGACAGCCTCGCCGCCCTGCGGTACCTGCACCGGTGGCAGGCCGGCGAGACCGACGCGATGCCGGCCGGCTACAGCCTGCGGGAGCGCCGCTGGTCGGACCAGCCGACCCTGGTCCGGCTCGCCGCGCAGGTGGCCCGCCGTCCCGACCTGACGTTCGCGCACGTCAAGGGGCACAGCGGCCACGCCCTCAACGAGGCCGCCGACGGTCTGTCGCACATGGCCCGCCGCCGGCGGGAGGAGTCCTTCGACCTGCGTCCCCGGGCGCACGCCCTGGTCGACGCGTTCCTGCGCGACTGGCACACCACCGCCGTCGGCTGACCTGCTCGGCGGGACAGCCGATCCGTCCACGTCATCAGCTCCACAGCGTCCCGGCAGCACCTCACCGTGCAACCCCGAGCGGACCGATGACCCGTCGGCCGTGCGGACCTCACCCGCCTGGAGATGACCATGACCGTCCCCCGTCAGGAGTTGACTCCCCCGCCCGCCGCCTGGGCCGGCCCCACCCACTGAACCGAGCCGCAGCCACGTCCACCGCTCATCCCGGGCGGCCGCCCGGCCCGCGGACACCCTGCTCCTGGAGACGACCATGACCGAGCCCGCACAGCCCTTGATCGAGCTGATCTTCGACCGACTCGCCGCCGACAGCGACGTGAAGGCCGACACCGCCGAACTGGTCCTCGCCTCGCTCGCCGGCGAGGACGACCTGACCGCCGCCCTCGCCGGCCACCCCAGCCGGCTCGACCCGCGGTCCGCGGCGAACGACGAGCCGTCTGAGCGGATCTGGCTGAAGTCGGTGACCGTCGCCGGGTTCCGCGGCATCGGCCCGGAGCGCACCCTCGACATCACACCCGGGCCGGGCATCACCCTCGTCGTCGGCCGCAACGGCTCCGGCAAGTCGAGCTTCGCCGAGGCCGTCGAGCTCACCCTCACCGGCGACAGCGCCCGCTGGGCCGACAAGACCAGCGTGTGGCGTACCGGGTGGCGCAACCTGCACGCCCCGGACCCGTGCCGGATCGGTGTGGAGCTGCGGGTCGACGGCGTGGCCACGCCGACCCGGGTGGCGCGGGCCTGGCCGGCCGGTGGTGAGCTGGCCGACGCCGAGGTGAGCGTGACCAGCGAGCGGGGCCGGCACGGCGGCCTCGGCGAGCTGGGCCTGGCCCGCCCGCTGGAGCTGTACCGGCCGTTCCTCACGGCCGCCGAGCTCGGTCGGCTCGCCGCCGGCACGCAGAGCCAACTCTTCGACGCGCTCTTCGCCATCCTCGGCCTGGACGCGCTGACCGACGCCGACCAGCGGCTGATGCGCGCCGCCCGGCCGCACGACACCGCCGTCAAGGAGGTACGCGCACAGCGCGCCGCCCTGGCCGGTCTGCTCGCCGAGGTCGAGGACGACCGGGCGCGGCGGGCCGCCGGGCTGCTGCGCGGCCGGGGCGCGGTCGACCTGCCGGCGTTGACTGCGATCCTTGACGAGCCGGACGAGGCGACCGCCGACGAGGCGGTGCTGCTGTGCCGGGAGCTCGCCGCCCTCGACCCGCCGCCGGTGGACGAGGTGACGCGGCTGGCCGGGCAGCTGCGGGACGCGGCGACCGAGACCCTGCGGTACGACGGGGGCCGGTCCCGGGCGGCGCTGCGCAGCGCGGAACTGCTCCGCCTCGCCATCGAACATCACGAGGACCGGGGCGACGGGCCCTGTCCCGTCTGCGCCACTGGCACCCTCGACGGTGGGTGGCGGGCCGCCGCCGCCGAGAGCCTGACCGAGTTGCGGCAGCGCAGCGTCGCCGCCCAGACGGCGGCGACCCGACTCACCGCTCTGCTGCGCCAGGCGCACCACCTGATCGACGACCTGACCGTGCCCGACGGCCCCGGATCGCGGACGCCGACCGGGTCGCCGCTCAGGAGCGTCGGCACCGAAGTGCCGCACCAAGGGGCCGGCGGGAAGGTCCTTCCCGGGGGTGCCGCCACGGCGGCGTCGGACAGGAACGCTGGCGCCGGAGCTCTGAACGGAAGCGCCGGCATGGCGGCCGTGAGTGGAGAAGCCGGCACGGCGGCACCGCGCGGAAACGCCGGCGAAGCAGCCCAGAGCGGAAACGCCGGTGCGGGAGCCCGAAGCGGAAACGCTGGCGCGGGAGCCCTGAGGGAAAGCGCCGGCATGGCGGCCCTGAGCGAAGACACCGGCATGACGGCACCGAGTGAGGGCGACGGAGTTGCGGCGCTGCTCGGGGCGCTGCGGGAGGCCGTGGCCGCGCTGCGGGGCGTACCCGGGGAACCGGCCGAGTTGGCCGACCACCTGGCCGCGCGGTACCCGGCGGTGGTGGCGGCGGCGGACGCGGCCCGCGCGTACGCGGAAGGTTTCCTGCGGCAGCGCGACACCGGGTGGCGGTCGGCGGCGGCCGAGTTGGCGCGAGTGGGTCGCCGCCGCCGGGCGGGCTGGCGGGCGCGGGAGGCGGACGCTGGCCCGGGTGAAGGCCGCGCGCGCCTGGTTGACGGACACCGGCGCGGCGGTCCGGGACGAGCGGGTCGCGCCGTTCGCCGCGCACTCGCAGGGGATCTGGGAGCAGCTGCGGCAGGAGAGCAACGTCGAGCTGGGCGCGATGACCCTGGCCGGGACGAACACCCGGCGGCGGGTGGTCTTTCCGGTGAGGGTGGACGGCGCGGACAACGGCACCGCGCTGGGCGTGATGAGCCAGGGCGAGATGCAGGCCCTCGGGCTGGCCACGTTCCTGCCGCGCAGCTGCGCCCCGGAGAGCCCGTTCCGGTTCATCGTCGTCGACGACCCGGTGCAGAGCATGGACCCGTCGAAGGTGGACGGGCTGGCCCGGGTGCTCGCCGAGCTGGCCGAGGACCGGCAGGTCGTGGTCTTCACCCACGACACCCGGCTGCCCGACGCGGTGCGCCGGCTCGATCTGGGACGGGCGCGGATCGTGGAGGTGCAGCGCGCCGAGCGGTCCGTGGTGACCGTACGGCCCGGCTCCGACCCGGTCACCCGCTACCTCGACGACGCGTACGCCCTGGCCCGCAACGACGAGCTGCCCGCCGACGTACGCGCGCCGGTGGTGGCGGAGCTGTGCCGGTCGGCGGTCGAGGCGGCCTGCCACCAGCGGGTGTGGCGGGCCCAGGTGACCCGTGGCGTGCCCCATGACGACATCGAGGCGGCCATCGTCGACGCCTCCCGCCGGCTGACCACGATCGTGGCCCTCGCCGTCTTCGACGACGCGGAGCGCGGTGGCGACGTGCTCGGTTGGCTGGGCCGCCACGGCGGCTGGGCGGTGAGCGCGTACCGGGCCTGCCGGGAGGGCGTGCACGGGGCGTACCTGGCGGACCTGCCCGGCCTGGTCGCGGACGCCCGCGCCCTGGCGAAGGTGCTGGCGTGACCGCGCCGACGCCCCGCCGCTGCCTGGCGGCGGCCGACCAGCTGCTACGCGGCGCCGGCCCGCTCGGCGCCACGGCGGTGACCGCCGGCTGGTGGCCGCGGGCCTGCGCCTGCCTGATCCGCCTCGCCCTCGAAGGCGGCATCGACGACTACTGGCGGCGGGTTCGGCCGGCCGTGGCGAAGTGCCGGCAGGGCCGGGCCAAGCAGCTGATGCTGCGCAGTCGGCTCGGGCCGGGAGCCGAGGTCGCCCGCCGGATCGGGTACGCCTGGGCGACCCTGTCCGCCGCCACCCACCACCACTGCTACGAGCTGGCCCCGACGGCGGCGGAGCTGCGCCGCCTGCACACCGAGGTCGGCGCCCTGCTCCACCGACTCGACCAAGGACAGGAACCGCGACGATGACCTACCCTCAGCCCGGCCACGAGCCGACCCGGCCCCTGCCACCGGTCTCGGCCGTCCCCGCCGGCCCGTACCCGCAGGCCGGCCCGTACCCGCCGGCCAGGCCCTACCCGCCCGCCGTGCAGTATCCGCCGGCCGTGCCGTATCCGGCGCCCCTGCTGATCGCGGCGCCGCCCACGTCCGGCACCGCCACCGCCGCGATGGTGCTCGGCATCGTCGGCGTGCTCGGCGGATGGTGTGTGTTCGGCCTTCCCTGCCTGCTCGCCGTCGTCCTCGGCCACATCGGGCTGCACGAGACCCGCGACGGCCGGAAGTCCGGACGCGGCATGGCCGTCGCCGGGCTGGTGCTCGGCTACGTCTTCGTCGCCCCGGCGGTCGCGCTCACCGTCATGGTCTTCTTCGGCGGCGTCATCGGCGCCGCCACCCCGACACCTACCGCTACTCCATAAAGGGCGGATCCCTGATGACCTTCGACGAGACCGAGGTGCTCGGTGTCAACGCGTACCAGATCATGGCCCGTACGTAGGTCAAGCGGCTCGTCGACGAACTGCCCGACTCCGGAGCGGACGCTGAGGCGTACCTGAAAGGGCTGCGCCCGCCGGAACGTGCACCGGAGCCAGCCATTGATCCGTTTGCTAAACCGGTCTAGCATCTCCCAAACCGGTTTAGTGACCGGCGCTCGCTCCAGGACCTGCAGGTGCGGAAAGGAGGTCGAGTCGGTGAGCCAACGTCGACCGACGATCATCGACGTCGCCCGTGCCGCGGGAGTCTCCAAGGGAGCGGTCTCCTTCGCCCTCAACGGCCGGCCCGGGGTGGCCGAGGAGACCCGCCGGCGGATCCTGGCGGTGGCGAAGGAGCTGGGCTGGACCCCGAGCCATCGGGCCCGAGCCCTGTCCACCTCCCGGGCGTTCGCCGTCGGCCTGGTGCTCGCCCGCCCGCCGGAACTGCTCGGCGCCGACCCGTTCTTCCCCGCCTTCATCGCCGGTGTGGAACGCGTCCTCGCCGAGCAGAGCCAGGCGCTGGTTCTCCAGGTGGTCACCAGTCAGCGGGCGGAGGAGGACGGCTACCGGCGGCTGGCCGCCGACGGTCGGGTGGACGGGGTGTTCCTGCTGGACCTGCGGGTCGCCGATCCGCGGATCGCCCTGCTAGAGGAGTTGGGGCTGCCCGCCGTCACCCTCGGCCGTCCCGACGTGGCCAGCCCGTTCCCGGCGGTGCTCGTCGACGACCGGCCGGGGATCGCCGCCGCGGTACGGCATCTGGTGGAGCTGGGGCACCGGCACGTCGCGCACGTCGCCGGCCCGGACCACTTCCTGCACGGCTCGGCGCGGCGGGACGCCTGGGAGAACGCGCTACGGGACGCCGGACTGTCCCCCGGTCCTGCGTGCCGTCCGACTTCTCGGCGGCCGGTGGGGCCCGAGCCACCCACCACCTGCTCGACCTGGCCGACCCGCCGAGCGCGATCATCTACGCCAACGACGTGATGGCGATGGCCGGCATGGCCGTGGCCCGGGAACGTGGCCTCGACGTCCCCGGCCAACTGTCGGTCACCGGCTTCGACGACACCGAACTGGCCGCCCACATCAGCCCGGCGCTGACCAGCGTCCGGACCGATCCGTCCGGCTGGGGCGGCGTCGCCGCCCGTACCTTGCTCGACCTCGTCGACGGCAACGGCGGCCCGGACGTCGAGATGCCCCCCGCGCAGCTCGTCGTCCGCGCCTCCACCGCTGCACCACCACCCACACCACACCAATCGCCGTGACCCACCGCCCGGGCATCGCCTCGGCCTGGTCGGTGCAACGTCACGGCAGTCGAGATCGGAGACCGATATGAGACGTACCGTCCCCGCTGCCTTCCTCGTCCTCTCCCTCGGCCTCACCGCGGCCTGCGGTGACGGCGGCTCCGGCACCAAGGCCGATTCCTCGGCCAAGGGGCCGATCACGATCTGGCTGTCGAACAACAAGGAGGAGTTGGCCTGGGGCAAGGCGATGGTCGAGGCGTGGAACGGCCAGCACGCCGACCAGAAGATCACCGCGCAGGAGATCCCGGCCGGCAAGTCCTCTGAGGAGGTCATCGGCGCCGCGATCACCGCCGGGAACGCGCCCTGCCTGATCTTCAACACCGCGCCGGCCGCCGTGCCGCAGTTCCAGAAGCAGGGCGGGCTGGTCGCACTGGATGACTTCGAGGGCGCCAAGGGCTACATCGAACAGCGGACCGGTTCGGCCGCCGAGCAGTACCGGTCGCCGGACGGCAAGTACTACCAGATGCCCTGGAAGGCCAACCCCGTCATGATCGTCTACAACAAGGCGATCATGCAGAAGGCCGGCGTCGACCCGGAGAATCCGCCGCTCGGCACGTACGCGGAGTTCCTCGACACGAGCCGCAAGATCAAGTCCTCCGGTGCGGCGCAGGCGGCCATCCATCCCTCGCCGGCCAGCCAGTTCTTCCAGTCCTGGTTCGACTTCTACCCGCTGTTCATCGCCGAGACCGGCGGGAAGCAGCTCGTCGAGGACGGCAAGGCGCAGTTCAGCTCGGCCGAAGGGCAGCGGGTCGCCGACTTCTGGAAGACGCTCTACGCCGAGGGGCTGGTCCCGAAGGAGCAGTACAACGGTGACGCCTTCGGCGAGGGCAAGTCCGCCATGGCCATCGTCGGCCCGTGGGCGATCCCGGTATACGGCGACAAGATCAAGTGGGGGCTGAAGCCGGTCCCCACCTCCGCCGGCAAGCCCGCCGCCGAGATCAAGACCTTCAGCGACGCCAAGAACGTCGCGATGTACTCCTCCTGCCAGAACCGGGGCACCGCGTGGGAGGTGCTGAAGTTCGCCACCAGCCAGGAGCAGGACGGCGCGCTGCTGAAGGCGACCGGCCAGATGCCGCTGCGCGCCAACCTGACCGCCACCTACCCGGACTTCTTCACCGAGAAGCCCGGCTACCGTGACTTCGCCGACCAGGCCGGGCGCACCGTCGAGGTCTCGAACGTGCCGAACTCCGTCACCATCTGGCAGACGTTCCGGGACGCGTACTCGGAGTCGGTGATCTTCGGTAAGCGGCCGGTGGCCGACGCGTTCGGCGACGCCGCGAAGAAGGTCGACGGGCTAGCCGGCCAGCGATGACCGCCCACCTCACCCGGGGCGCGCACCCGCGCCCCGGCCGCCGACCGGTGACGGCTCTGATCGGCCGTCACCCGGTCGGGCTGGCCCTGATCGCGCCGTACGCGGCGTTCATCGTGCTGGTCTTCGCGTATCCGTTCGGGTTCGCCGTCTGGATGACCTTCCACGACTACTTCTTCGCCGCGCCGGGAGCCCAGGTCGAGCGTCCCTTCGTCGGGCTGGAGAACTACCGCACCGTGATCGGCGACCCGGGGGTCCGGCAGGCGTTCGGCAACATCCTGGTCTTCCTGCTGATCAACGTCCCGCTCACCGCGGTGCTGGCGCTCACCCTCGCCGTGGCGCTCAACCAGGCCATCCGGGGGCGCACCTTCCTGCGGGTCGCCTACTACGTGCCCTATGTGACGGCCAGCGTTGCCGTGGTCGGGGTGTGGCTCTTCCTGTTCAGCTCGGACGGCCTGGTCAACACGGCCCTCGGCCCGCTCGCCCCGAACCCGTCCTGGCTGGTCAACGAGACGCTCGCGATGCCACTCATCGCGGTCTTCGTGGCCTGGAAGCAACTCGGCTTCTTCATCCTGCTCTACCTCGCCGCGTTGCAGAACGTCCCGAAGGAGCTGTACGAGTCGGCAGCGGTCGACGGGGCGAGCGCCTGGCAGCGGTTCCGCTCGGTGACCGTACCGGCGGTCCGCCCGGCCACCACCCTGGTGGTGATCGTAGCGACCATCACCGGCGCGAACCTCTTCACCGAGCCCTACCTGCTGACCGGGGGCGGCGGCCCGAACGGCGCCTCCACCTCCCCGGTACTGCTGATGTACCAGCGCGGCATCGAGCAGGGCAACCCGGACGTGGCGGCGGCGATCGGAGTGCTGCTCGTCATCGGCGTCGTCAGCGTATCGATGATCAACCGTCGACTGCTGGAAAGGCCCTGACATGTCGACCCGGACCCTCGGCGCAGCCGGAACCGCGCCCACCGTCACGCCCGCGCCCATAGCCCGCCGCCCCGGCACCCTCGGGCGGGTGCTGCGGGCCGCGGCCCTGATCGCCTTCGCGCTGGCCTTCCTCTTCCCCTTCTACTACATGTTCATCGGGTCGTTGCAAACCGAACCGGACACCTCCCCGGCCGGGGCATTCCCCACCAGCGGCCTCACCCTGGACAACTACCGGGAGATCAACACCGAGATCAACCTGCTGCGGTCACTGGTCAACTCCGGCATCTTCACCGGCGGGGTCATCCTCGGCACGGTCGTGTTCGGCCTGCTCGCCGGCTACGCGCTGGCACAGCTCAGCTTCCGGGGCCGCAGCGCGCTGTTCAGCCTGGTCCTGCTGGTCCAGGTGGTCCCGTTCCAGCTCCTGCTGATCCCGCTGTACGTGCTGATCGTGCGCGGCTACGGGTTGGCCGACTCCTACCTCGGCATGATCCTGCCGTTCGCGATCAACACCACGGCGGTCTTCATCTTCCGGCAGTTCTTCCTGCAACTGCCGGCCGACCTGTTCGCCGCCGCCCGGGTGGACGGCGCGAGCGAACTGCGCATCCTCTGGTCGGTCGCGCTGCCCCTGGTCCGTCCGGCACTACTGACCGTGGTGCTGCTGACCTTCATCGGCCCGTGGAACGAGTTCCTCTGGCCGTTCCTGATCACCAAGCAGACCGACATGCAGCCGCTGGCGGTCTCGCTCGCCAACTATCTGAGCACCGTCGCCGCGCGTGCCGCCAACCCGTACGGGGCGGTCCTCGCCGGCGCCTGCGTCCTCGCCGCCCCGGCCGTGGCGCTCTTCGTCGCCTTCCAGAAGCACTTCACCTCGAACAACATCGGATCTGGCGTAAAGGGTTGAACCGTTGACTGTCTCCACTGCCGTCCCGTACACCCTCACCCGACTGGGCGTCGTCATGGCACCCGCACCGGGCGAGCCGCTGGAAGCCGAGGGGGTGTTGAACCCGGCCAGCGGCCGTACCCCGGACGGGAAGCTCCACCTGCTGCCGCGGCTGGTCGCCGAGGGGAACGTCTCCCGGGTCGGGCTCGCCGAGGTCGAGTTCCACGACGGGGTGCCGGCCGGGGTGGCCCGGCGCGGCGTGGTCCTCGCCCCCGACGAGGGGTGGGAGCGCGGGTTGAACAACGCCGGAGTCGAGGATCCGCGCACCACCTGGGTGCCGGGCCTCGGCAGCCACCTGATGACGTACGTCGCCTATGGTCCGTTGGGCCCACGTCTGGCCCTGGCCGTCTCCACCGACCTGCGCACCTGGCGCCGGCTCGGTCCGGTGCAGTTCGCATACCAACCGGACCTGGACACGGACCTGAACCTCTTTCCGAACAAGGACGCCGTCTTCTTCCCCGAGCCGGTGCCCGGCCCGGACGGTCGCCCCTGCTACGCAATGCTGCACCGACCGATGTGGGACCTGGGCTGGTTCCGTCCCGGCGAGGGGGTGCACCTGCCGGCCGGGATCACCGACGAGCGGCCCGGCATCTGGATCTCCTACGTCCCGGCCGAGGAAGTGCACGCCGACATCACCGCCCTGGTCCGGCTCCGCGACCACCGCTGCGTCGCCCTGTCCGAGTTCCCCTACGAGGAGCTGAAGATCGGTGCCGGCCCGCCGCCGGTCCGGGTGGCGGAGGGCTGGCTGCTGATCCACCACGGGGTGACCGGCCACATCCCCGACACCTTCGACCCCAGCACGCAGCAGGTCGAGTACGGGGCCGGGGCGATGCTGCTCGACCCGGCGACCCGGGTCGGGTGCTGGCCCGCACCGCCGAGCCGGTCCTGGTGCCCGAGACCGAGGACGAGCGCTCCGGCACCGTCCCGAACGTGGTCTTCCCGACCGCGATCGAGGAGGTGGACGGCGTCCGGTACGTCTTCTACGGAATGGCCGACGCCAAGATCGGCGTCGCCCGGCTCGACCGTGTCCGGTGAGCCGTGCGGCACGGCCGGCCATCGCGACCGGGCGGGCTGCACCGACGGGCGGATCCGGTGACCGGCCATACCGCGCTGCGCCTCGGCATCGTCGGGGCCGGCGGCTTCGCCACCTTCCTCACTGGCGCCCTGCGTGACCTGCCGGACGTGACAGTGACCGTGGTCGCGGACCCGGACACCGACCGGGCCCGGCGGCTGGCCGAGATCCTGGCCGCCCGGCCGGTGCCGGACTGGCGGGCGCTGGTCACAGCCGACGACGTGGACGTCGTGGTGGTGGCCACCCCGCCGGCCGGGCACGCGGAGACCACCCTCGCGGCGCTGCGCGCCGGCCGGCACGTCTTCGCCGAGAAACCCCTGGCCGTCAACGAGGACGAGGCCATCGCCATCCGGGACGCGGTCGCGGCCACCGGTCGCGTCCTGGTGGTCGACCACGTACTGCGCTACAACCCCGTGATACGGGCGCTGGCCCGGCTGCGCGACCCACGGTTCGCCGCGCCGCCCGGTTCCCCGTCCGACCCGCTGCTCGGTCCGGTCCGGCGGCTCGCCTTCGAGAATGACGCCAGCGACGAGGACCTCGGCCCGGGGCACTGGTTCTGGGACGAGCGGGTCAGCGGCGGGATCTTCGTCGAGCACGGCGTGCACTTCTTCGACGCGGCCGACGCCCTCGTCGGCGCGATCCCCGAATCGGTGCAGGGCATACTCGGCCACCGCCCCGAAAGCAACCTCCTCGACCTGGCGGTCGCCACCACCCGCTATCCGGACGGCGCGCTGGCGACCTTCGCGCACGGCTTCAGCCACGCCCACCGCTGCGAGCGGCAACTGATGCGGATCGACTTCGGCACCGCCGAGGCCCGGGTGACTGGTTGGATCCCAGTGCACGCCATCGTCGACCTCTGGACCGATGACGCCGGAGCAGCGCTGGTCGAGGGCCTGCCGGCCCGGTCCGGGGAACTGCTCGCCGTCGACGGCCACCGGCTGCCTGACCCGGCCGCCGTCACGGTGGCGGTACACCGGCACGCCGGCCCGGAACACGCCCGGGAACGGGGCCACGAGCGGCGGCTGCCACACCGTTGCCGGATCACTCTCGACCTCGGCGGCGAGGCCGCCAAACCACACGTCTACGCCGAGAGCGTCCGCGCCGCCATGCACGATTTGGTGCGCTGCGTCCGCACCGGCGACCGACCCGTCGCCGGAATCACCGAGGGCGCCACCGCGGTAACCGTCGCCGCCGCGGCCGCCCGCTCCGCCCGCGAGGACCGCACCGTCCACCTCAGACGACGGTCCCCGAAACACCCCACAGTCTGCCCGTCCTGACCGAGGAGACCCCCGTGAAACGCCGATCGCTGCTGCTGGGCGGCCTCGCCGTCACCGCTCCGCTGTTCACCCCCACGCCGGCCGAAGCCGCCAACACCCGACGGAGTACGGCCGCGCCTGAGGGGCCGCTGACCAACCTCGCCCACCTGGACTTCCTCCGGCAGGACGTCACGCCGCCGGACCAGCACGGGCACACCACCTACCGGCTCGCCGACACCCCGGGAGTCGGGGTGCTCTGGACCTACGCCGAACCCGGGCCGGACGGCGCGTTCCGCCGCGTCGGCGGTGGCGCGTACGACCCGGACACCGACACCTGGGGGCAGGGCGCCTACAACGCCGACGACATCTCCCGAGCCGCGGTGGTCTACCTGCGGCACTGGCGGCGGACCGGGGCCGCCACCAGCCGGAACGCCGCCTACCAGCTCCTGCGCGGGCTGACCTATTTGCAGACCGCCGACGGCCCCTACGCCGGCAACGTGGTGCTGTGGATGCAGCCGGACGGCACGCTCAACCCGAGCGCCGAGCCGAAGGAACTGCCCGACCCGTCCGACAGCGACGCGTCGTACTGGCTGGCCCGGACCATCTGGGCGCTCGGCGAAGGGTACGCGGCGTTCCGCGACACCGACCGGGACTTCGCCGGCTTCCTGCGCGACCGCCTCGACCTGGCGATCGCCGCCGTACAGCGTCAGGTGCTCGTCCGCCACGGCCAGTGGCAGATCATCGACGGGGACCGTACCCCGGCCTGGCTGATCGTCGACGGCGCGGACGCCACCGCCGAAGCGGTCCTCGGACTCGCCGCCTACGTCGAAGCCGGCGGCGGCACCACCGCCCGCCGGGCGCTGCGCCAACTCACCGAGGGCATCGCCGCCCTCGCCGACGGCGGCGTGCGGGAATGGCCGTTCGGCTCGGTACGACCCTGGGCGCTGTCCCGCTCCGTCTGGCACGGCTGGGGCGCCCAGATGCCGGCCGCGCTCGCCCAGGCCGCGCAGGCACTCGACGACCGGACCCTGCTCGGCCCCGCCGTCACCGACTCCGCCGTCTTCACCCCCTGGCTGCTCACCTCCGGCGGCCCGGACAACGGCCGGCTGCCCACCCGCACCGACCGGACCCAGATCGCCTACGGCGTCGACTCCCGCGTGCAGTCCCTGCTCGCCGTCGCCGACGCCACCGGACGTTCCGGATTCGCGCAGCTCGCCGCCCTCACCGCCGCCTGGTACTTCGGCGCCAACCCGGCCGGGACACCCGGCTACGACCCGCACACCGGCCGGGCCATCGACGGCATCAACGGCGACGGGCAGGTCAACCGGAACTCCGGCGCCGAGTCCACCATCCACACCCTGCTCAGCATGCTCGCCCTGGACGCCCGGCCGGGACTGGCCGCACTCGCCCACCACACCGAAATCGTCGAACGGGTCGGCACGGTGACCCTGGAAGCCGAGGACGGCTCCCATCAGGGCGGCGCGACCGTGGTCACCCCGCCGTCGGCGTGGACCGGCGAATCGCTGATCAGCGGAAGCTACGTCGACCTGCCCGCCGGGGCCGGGCTGCGCTGGCAGCTCCCACCGGCCGACCAGCCCCGGCTGGTGCTGCCGGTGGTGGACCTGCGCCCCGGCGTACCGGCCCGGACCGTCTGGCACAGCGACGCCGGACCGCTCGGCGAGGTCGACCACGCCCGGGTCGGCGCCCAGGGCAGCTCCCCGGCGCCGGGTGCGCTGCTCCCGGTCACCCTGCCCCGCGAACTCGCCGCCCACGCCCACCGAACTGACCGCTCAGGCGACGGCCGGCAACCCGGCCACCGTCGACGCGGTCATGCTGGAACCGCTGGTCTCCCGGCTCACCCTGGCCGGCGACGGACACAGCACGACGCTGCTGCGCAGTGCCGCCCGGGCCAGCCAAACCGCGCAGGTCACCGCCGGCGGCACCGGACCGGCCACCGTCGAGGTGTACGACGCGGCGGGCGCGCTCCACTCCCGGCACGCCAGCACCGCCACCCAGCTGCGGGTCACCGTGCTGCCCGGCGGCTTCACCCTGGTCCGCCGTTGATCGAGTCCGCGCCGGGCCAGCCGTGGTGGCGCGGCGGCGTCTGCTACCAGGTGTACGTCCGCAGCTTCGCCGACTCCGACGGAGACGGGATCGGGGACCTGCCCGGCGTGACCGCCCGCCTGCCCCACCTGGTCTCCCTCGGTGTGGACGCCGTCTGGCTGACCCCGTTCTACCCGTCACCGATGGTCGACGGCGGATACGACATCGTGGATCATCGCGACGTCGACCCGCTCTTCGGCACCCTCGCCGACGTCGACGCGCTCGTCGCCGAGGCGCACCGGCTCGGCCTGCGGGTCGTCTGCGACCTGGTGCCCAACCACACCTCGGACCGGCACCCCTGGTTCCGGGCGGCGCTCGCCGCACCGCCGGGCAGCGCCGCCCGCCGCCGGTACGTCTTCCGTCCGCTCGACGAGGACCACCCGGACCGGCCACCCAACGACTGGCGGTCGGCGTTCGGCGGGAGCGCCTGGCGGCGGGTGCCGAGCCCGAACGGCGGGCCCGACGAGTGGTACCTGCACCTGTTCAGCCCCGAGCAACCCGACTTGAACTGGGACAACCCGCAGGTGCCGGCGGAGTACGGGGAGATCATCCGGTGGTGGCTCGACCGGGGCGTGGACGGGTTGCGCATCGACATGGCGCACGCCCTGTTCAAGCACCCCGACCTGGTCGACGCCGGCCCCGGACAGCACACCGAGTTCCGCCGCAACCACCTGATGCCCTTCTTCGATCAGGCGCCGCTGCACGCTCTGTACCGGCAGTGGCGGACCATGGTCGACGCGGTGCCGAGGGAACGGGCGCTGATCGGGGAGGTGTGCCTCTTCGACGCCGACCGGCAGGCCCGCTACGTCCGGCCGGACGAGTTGCACCAGGCGTTCACCTTCGAGCTGCTGGAGTGCGACTGGTCCGCCCCGGCGCTGCGGGACACCATCGGGCGCACGCTTGAGGCGTACCGCCGGGTGGGTGCCCTGCCGGCGTGGGTGCTGAACAGCCACGACGCGGTCCGGACCGGCACCCGCTACGGCGGAGGAGAGCGGGGGCTGCGCCGGGCGCGGGCCGCCGCCCTGCTGATGTTGGCGCTGCCCGGTGCGGCCTACGTCTACCAGGGGGAGGAGCTGGGGTTGCCTCAGGTGGACCTGCCCGACGAGGCGCTCCGTGACCCGCTCTGGGAACGTTCCGGGCGGACCGTGCGCGGGCGGGACGGGTCCCGGGTGCCGATCCCGTGGACGGTGGACGGCGCAACGTACGGCTTCTCGCCCGAGGGAGCCGATCCGCCGTGGCTGCCGCAGCCCGACGGCTGGGGCGCCTGGAGCGTGCAGCGGCAGACGGCGGACCCGGCCTCCACCCTGGCGCTCTACCGTGCGGCGATCCGGCTACGCCGAGAGCTGGGCAACGGTGTTGCCGCCGTCGACGAGCTGACCTGGTGGGATACCGGGCCGGACGTGGTGGCTCTTCGACGCGGCGACGGGTTCGGCTGCGCGGTCAACGTCGGCGACCAGGCGGCGCCGCTGACCGGCGTCGGACGGGTGCTGCTGGCGAGTGCACCGCTCCGAGCGGCCGACCGGATCCTCCTGCTGCCGCCGGACGCCGCGGTCTGGTTCGTCCCGTCGTAAGGTACGTGGTCGACCACGCCGCGACACCCATAGTCCGCAGCAGGCGCACACCATCAGGCGCTCGACCCGCGTTCCCGCAGGTCGAGCGCCTGTTGATGTTGCGGGCTCGGAGGGAATCGAATCCCTGACCTGCTGATCCGCAGCGCTTTGTCGTGGTCGTCAGTCCTCGGCTCGCCAGCGGTAGAACTCGTGGGCCACCGAGTCCTCCGGCCCGTGCCACGTCTCGGGGTTGTACGGGCTGATGTACGGGCTCAGCTCCGCCATGATCTTGGCGAACACCGGCTGTTCGTGGTCCTGCCCCGCGCCGTCGGCGGCCGCCGCGTCGGTGCGTTCCAGCAGGTGCACGTAGACGTCGTCGATCGAGTACAGCCAGCGTCCGGTGACGCCCAGCTGGACCGGCAGCGACCCGGCGTCGGACTCGCCGAAGATGCGGGCGACGTCGGGCTCCGCGCCGGGCTTGATCCGTCCGAGGATGACGGTGAGGTTCCGGCCGGCCGACTCCGGCGCCGGGTTCTCGGGGACCCAGCTGTAGAACTCCTTGGCGACGGAGTCGGAGGGGTTCTTCCAGTATTTCGGGTACGGCGTCACGTACGGGGCGATGGCTTCGGCGATCTTCTGGAACGCCGGCAGTCCCCGGGTCTGGCCCGAGATCCTCGGGTCTTCCTTGCGTTCGATCACGTGGATGTAGAGGTCGTGGAAGGAGAGCAGCCGTCGTCCGATCACGCCGAGGTCCTGCGGTCGGGTCGACTTGTCGTAGTAGCCGAAGACATCGCCGACGATGTCGTCGCTGCCCGGAACCATGTGGCAGACGATCACGTTTCGGAAGACCATTACCGCTCCTCGGGTGTGTGGACGGGTGCTTGCGTGGACGGTGATCTCTGGCTGCCGATCGGGGGCGGCGCCTCGGCGCCGCTGCCGATCGGGGGCGGCGCTGCGGCGCCCCCGGCGGTGAACTCGACCGGGAGTTCCAGCAGGCCACGGAACGGTGATCCGGCCGGCAGTCGGCGCAGCTCGGCGACCGGCACCGCGAGCCTTAGCTCCGGTAAGCGGGTCAGCAGCGCCTCGATGGCGATCTGTGCCTCCATCCGGGCCAGCGAGACCCCGAGGCAGTAGTGGACGCCGTGGCCGAAGCCGATGTGCGGGCCCCGCACGCGGCGCAGGTCCAGCCGGTCCGGGTCGGCGAAGTGGGCCGGGTCGTGGTTCGCCGCGTTGATCACCACGCCGACGATCGACCCGCGCGGGATGCGTACGCCCTGATACTCGACGTCCTCGGTGGCGATCCGGGGACTGGCCACCGGCAACGGGCCGTCGAACCTCAGCAGCTCCTCGATGGCCGAGGGCAGCAGTTCCGGTTTGGCGCGCAGCAGGTCGAGCTGGTCGGGGTTGGTCAGCAACGCCACGGTGGCGTTGCCGAGGAAGTCGGCGGTGGTCTGGTGCCCGGCGAACAGCAGCAGGAACGTGGTGGTGACCAGTTCGGATTCGGAGAGCTTTCCGTCGTGGTCGCAGGCGTCGATCAGGGCGCTGATCATGTCGTCGCCGGGGTGCTCGCGTTTGGCCTGGACCAGGGCGGCGAGATAGTGGTGCAGCCGGAGCTGGGCCTCCTGCACGGCCGCCCGGTCCTCCTGCGGGCTGCGGCCGGACGACCCGGACGTCCTGATCACCTGGGTCCAGTCGAGGACCGGCTCGTGGTCGGTCTCCGGGATGCCGAGCAGTTGGCTGATCACCATCATCGGTAGCGGGATCGCGAAGTCGTGCATCAGCTCGGCCCGGCCCTGCGGGATGACCTTGTCGAGCAGGTTGTCCACGATCTCCGCCACGCGGGGCCGCATGGCCTCGACCCGGCGGGGCGCGAACGCCTGCGACACGATCCGGCGCAGCCTGGTGTGCTCGGGCGGGTCCGCGTTGAGCATGTTCTTGTTCAACGCCTCGGAGTTCGGCCCGAAGATCCGCAGGTATTCCTTGCCCGGGCCGTAGAGGTCCTTGGACAGCCGGGGGTCGATCAGCGCGGCCTTGGCGTCGTCGAACTGGGTGATCAGGTAGGAGTCGAACCGCGGCGAGCTGATCGGGCACACCGGCTTCTCCGCCCGCAGCCGGGCGAAGGTGGGATAGGGATTGGCGGCGAAGTCGGGGGTGTAGAGCTCCGACGCGGGTACGGCATCCTCGGTCATCGCGACTCCTCGGGCTCGCTGCGTACGCTGTGCAGAACCTGGTAGGTGTGCCGCTGCGCGGATTCGCGAAGCTCGCGGATCATCTGCAACAGCCGTTCCCGGTGCTCGCTTCGGCCGAAGGCGTCCAGCCGTTCCCGGTCCGCCCAGTCGCTGATGATCAGGTAGCTGCGCGGGTCGTCGGCGTCGCGGACCAGGTCCTGTTTCAGGCAGCCGTCCAGCGCGCGGATCTCCTCCGCCGCCGAGCGCCACTCCGCCTCGAACCGTTCCTCGCAGCCCTCCCTGGTACGCATGGCGAGCACGGTGCGTACCGTCGTCATCGCGCGCCTCCGAAGACCAGTTGCAGGTGCTTGCCGAGCGCGTCGGCGTCGATCGGCTGGCTGCGGAACCCGACGTGCCCGTCCGGGCGGATCAGGTACAGGCCGCTGCCGTCGACGCCGTACGCGGCGCGGAACCCGCCTTCGGCGTCGTGCACCACCGGCGGATCCAGCAGCGCCGGCACCGGGGCGTCCGGGCTGAGCAGCAGGTAGATGTCGACCTGCCCGGAGGTCTGCCGGCGGACGTCGGCGCAGAGCTGCCCCAGGGCGGTCGACGCTGCCAGGTCGGCGGAGCGATCGGCGTAGAGCAGCAGCGTGTGCCGGGTGCCGTGGGTCAGCTCGTGCAGGCGCAGCGGGTGCCCGACGCCCCGCCGGTGCAGGCCGCCGACGTCGGGAGCGCGGTCGCCAGGCCCGGGGCCGGCGCGCAGGGCGTCGGGAGCGGACAGCGACTCGCCGACCAGCGGACTGTCGGAGTAGCTGAGCAACATGGACATCTCCTGGAGGAACTGCCGCTTCAGGTCGTCGCGGTCCAGCTCGTCGGTGAAGGCCAGCCGCACCGCGCGCCCGACGATCTCCTCGCCCTCCGGGCGCCGTTCGGTCTCGTAGCTGTCGAGCAGCCCGGGGGCGGCGATCCCGCGTACCGCGAGGGCCAGTTTCCACGCCAGGTTCCAGGCGTCCTGGATGCCGGTGTTCATGCCCTGGCCGCCCGCGGGCGGGTGCAGGTGGGCCGCGTCGCCGGCCACGAACACCCGGCCGTCGGCGTACCGGTCGACGATGCCGTGGCTGATCCGGAACACCGACGACCAGCGCAGGTTCGACGCGCGGGTGCCGGGCGGGGCCAGCCGGTCCAGCGCGACCTGGAGGTCGGCGAGGGTGGGTTCGGCGAGTTCCTCGCTGAATCCCGGCGGGGCGTCCTGCCCGCCGGTCTGGGCGAAGAACCGGGGCGGTGCGAGGGTGGCGATCCGGTACCGGGACTCGCCGCGCAGCGGCACGCAGACCAGCATCCCGTCCATCTGGCCGTCGGTCTCGTGCATGAACCGGAGCAGGTGCCCGTCGGGCATGTCCCAGTCCACGTCCACGTCGCAGAGCATGAACAGCTGCGGGAACCGGCCCAGTCCGCCGGAGAACGTCAACCCGAGCAGCTCGCGGACCTTGCTGTGCGCGCCGTCGCAGCCGACGAGGTACTTCGCGCGTACCGTCTCCTCGCCGGCGGCGGTCGCGAGCGTGGCCAGCACGCCGTCGTCGTCCTGAGTGAACGTGACCAGCTCGGCACCGCGCTGCGGGCGTACGCCGAGGGTGGCCAGCCGTTCGGTGAGGATGCGCTCGGTCTCGTACTGGGGCAGGCCGAGGTGCGCGTAGGGCAGCTCGGGCAGCTCCCAGCTCATCTGGTGGGTCTGCACCCCGTTGACGAACACCGTGTTGCCGGTCAACCAGATCCCGGCGTCCATCGCGTCGCGCACGATGCCCTGGCTCTCCCAGATCTCCATCGTGCGGCAGTGCACGCCGATCGCCTTGTCGGCCTGCCCCGGCGGGGTGGCCCGCTTCTCGACCACCCGGCACTCGATGCCGCGCCGGGCCAGCTCGACGGCGGCGGTCAGCCCGGTGGGCCCCGCTCCGACGATGAGTACGTCCGTTGTCGTGTGCACGTCGATCTCCTTGCCCGTACTCGGTTCTCGCCTGGTGTCGGGATGGGCCGCGCTGTGGAACAGGCGGCGCCGGAAGTCGAGGAGGAACGGCGCGATCGGCCCGGCCTCCTCCTGTGCGTGTGCGGGGTTGCCGATCCAGCGGAAGAACTCCGCCTCGCTGCGCCATTCGGCGAAGATGTGGTGGACGTCCGAGTCGGGCTCGCGCAGCAGGTCCTCGCGCAGGTAGCCGGGCACTCCCGCCATCCGTGCCTTCACCTCGGCGTAGCCGCGGGTGAACTCGGCGAGCCGGGCGGCCGGCACGATGACCTCGACGTCGACGAAGATGCTCCGCCCCGGCCCGCCGTGCTCGCGCATCACCCGGTAGCTGTCGGCCGAGGGCGGCTCCCGCAGCGGGCGGACGGTGGCGGAGAAACGCGCGGCGACGGGCCCCCTCTCGTAGCCGCGCAGCGCCGACTCGTCGGTCCACTCGGTGACGACGACGAGCGAGCGCGGGTCGTCGGTGTCCAGGAGCAGGGCCTGCCCGAGGTTGCCGGGCAGCTCGCCGACCTGCCCGGCGACGGCTCGCCACGCGGCTGCCACGGCGTCCTCGCAGCCCGGCCGCGCGCGAATTCGGCACATCGTCCTGATCATGGAAGCTCCTTGGACGGCCCGCGCGCGACGGTGCGGCGGTGGCACCTTCGAAAACGGCTGACGTCGGCCGTTGCCGGGCGGGAGTCGCGAGCGGTGAGCGTTCTGCGGATCATTCACGGATTCCTTCCTGGGCCCCGCGGAGGTGGTTCCTCGTCCGGTCCGCCGGCTCACGGTCGGGACGACGGCCGGCGGGCGTCCTTTCTCGACCGGTCGCCCGGACCGAACGGCGGCACTCCCGGCTGGGCTGGGTGACAGGTCCCGGCCAGCGGCGCCCGGACCGCGACGCCGTCGTCCTGCGACCTTGCCGGACCTCGCGTCACCCCGCCGTCACCGGCGACCGGCGCCGGGTCCGGCCGCGTTGACGGGGCGGG
>NZ_JAEVHN010000005.1:0-48768 GCF_016803375.1 Micromonospora sp. 4G55 | reverse complement strand
GCCCATCCCAGGCCGAAAAACTTTCCACCAAGCCTCATGCGAGGCCCAGGTCATATTCGGTATTAGCCCCCGTTTCCGAGGGTTATCCCAAAGCCTAGGGCAGGTTGCTCACGTGTTACTCACCCGTTCGCCGCTCGAGTACCCCGAAGGGCCTTTCCGCTCGACTTGCATGTGTTAAGCACGCCGCCAGCGTTCGTCCTGAGCCAGGATCAAACTCTCCAACAAAAACTTTGTCGAAAAACTGTCCTGACAACAAAAGTGTTGCCAAAGGAATCCCAACCAGCCAGACACAAAGCCTGACCAGTCCGGGGTATAAATCATAATTGGCACTGGCTTTACAAGCACCCTGTTGAGTTCTCAAAGAACAACCACACACCGCCCGGAAACCCCCCGAAGAGGACCCCCGACCCGGGGCTATTCACTCTTGTCGCGACCGGCGCTTTCCGCGCCGGGCACTTTTACTACGTTACCTCACCGTCTTCCCCGTGTCAACCGGCGTGTCCCGGTCTGCCACGCTTCGTACGGGTTGGCGCCGACGACCGCGCGCAGCGGTTGCCCGCAGCGCTTGATCATCGGATTTGGCAGGCCGGCCGCTGCGGTCTCCCGCAAGCTCGCCCGGTGCCCTGCCGGTCGACAACCTTACCCGGTCGGTTCCGCCTCGCCAAATCCGCCTCGCAGCGTCTTCGGGGCACCGCCCGGTCCAGGCTCCGAGGAGTACAACCCTCAGAACCCGAAGCCCGTTCCCGCGCTCCGGCCTCCAGGTCTTTCGCCCTGTTTCGTCCGTTCCGCGCTGGCAGAGAGAAAGTTACGCGTCTGCGGGTTTGATCGTCAAATCCGGGGGTAGCGTCCCCCGTCACATCATCTTCCCCTGACTATCCCCGCAGGTCAGGCGCTTCGCGCCGGCCCGCTGGAGGTCGAGGTCCCGCCGACGGGGGTAGCAACGCACGGAGTCGCCGGGGGATTCCGGGGCGCCGTTGAAGGCATGACACCACGGGTGATCGAGCGACCGGCCGGGCGCGACGTCGCTCCAGCTCGGCATGGTCCGGCGCGGCGAGGTCCCCGCGCTGAGCCGGCCAGGCACCTGAGTTCACGGCCGATGGCCTGCCGCTCCCCATACAGGGAGAGGCCGGTCGTTCCACACCGCGGGCCAGGGAAGAGGAACCGGTGGCACCACGGGGCTGGGGAAGTGACTGTGGTCCGGGGCTGGATTGGAGCTCGGAAGGTCCCTCGCCGTCGCCCGGAGCTGACGGGCCGGGAAGCGGCGTCAATCAGGCGGACCGCCGGCGGGCGGCGAGCCAGCCGCGTACGCCGAGCACGCCGACGGTGGTGCCGATCGCCAGCGACGTCGCGATCAGCAGGGCGTGCACCCAGAGGAAGCCGGTCGGTGTGCCGTCGCCGACCGTGCCGGTCGACCAGGCGCGCGGGTCGTTCCAGATGGCGACCGCGAACCGGGGCCAGATCACCCAGCTCCACACCCCGACCGCCATCAGGAACACCGACCAGCCGCGGGAGAGCACCATGGCTGGCCAGTATGCCAGCGGGCGACGCCCGGCCGACCGGTACCCGCAGCTCAGTGGTCCGCCCACCGGGTGCGGCGGAGCGGCCGCTCGGTCCCCGGGGCCCTCGACGGGCGCGGACCCCGGGGACCGGGAGCGGTCAGAAGCAGGTGCCGATGCCGCCGATCGCCGGGTTCGCCCGGTCGTGGTAGTGCACGGTGCCGTCCGGGTCGGCCATCAGGCCGCCCCAGATGATGCAACCACCGCGGACGTACGCCCGGGTGGGGCCGGCCGCGTACAGCCGGTTGCCGTCGTCGGTCTGGGTGGGCAGGTACTGGGCGGCGAGGTAGACCTGGGTACGGGTCAGCATGCCGACGTACGCCGCCTTCACCGTCACCGTGCAGCCGTACCCGGTCATCGGGTTGTAGAGCAGGTGCACGGTGCCGAGCCGGGTGCCGGTCGTCTGGTTGCGGATGGGGTCCTGGTCGATCTGGGTGTAGCCGAAACCGCAGAGCGACTGCGCGGTGTACGGGTTGACCGCCGCCTGCGCCGACGCCCCGCCGGCGCCGACGAGACCCACCGCCAGGGCCGTCACGATTCCGATACGCCGAATGGTGCGAAACATCTGCGTCCCCTTTCTCGGTGCTGCCGGATGCAGGACCAGAATCGTCGGCAGCACCCGCCGGACGAATGTGCCAAGTGGACACTGCCCCACCCCGCCGGGTGTGCGTGGAAACGATCACAGCACCGGTGAGCAGCGGCCGGACGGTGGGAGAAATAGACGCCCACCGAATATGACGTACTTCGCACCGCGCGCATTCGCGTGGACGAAGAATTGCCGTACCGTTTCCCGCGCGCGCGGGCGGGGCACTTCGGAGGTGGACGACGACGAATCGGAGGTGTCCGCAGATGCAGCCGTTCAACCCGTGGACCTGGCGCGATCCGGCGGCGCTCGCCGGCGGGTACGACCGGGCGGACCCGGGCGAGGAGCCCCGGCGGCGGACCGCGCACGACGGGCCGGACGCTCCCGGTCCGGGGACCCCGGTGGACCTGGTGGGCTACCGGGTGGAGGCCACCGACGGCCGGATCGGCGCGATCGACGAGGCCAGCGACGACGCCGACGCCCGCTACCTGGTGGTGGACACCGGGCCGTGGATCTTCGGCCGCAAGGTGCTGCTGCCGGTGGGCACCATCGCCCGGGTCGACCACTTGGAGCGGGTGGTGCACGTCGACCGCACCCGGGAGCAGGTCAAGGAGTCGCCGGCCTTCGACCCGGACGCGTTCGGCGAGCCGGACTACCGGCGCCGGGTGGGCAGCTACTACGAGGAGAGCTACCGCAGGGGCTGACCCGATCGGCCGGGCCCACGATCCGCGTCGGTGCGGTTACCGTGGACACATGGTCCGGCCGGTCATCCTCGCGCCGGAGGCCGTCGACGGCCTCCCGCGTGACCTCCTGCCGTCCTTTCCGAGCGGCCCCGGCGACGGCCGGGAGCGGATCCTCGACGTGCTTCGTGCCGGTGGTTTGCGGTTCCGCGCCGGCGCGCGATGGCGGTTCGTGCTCTGACGAGCCGACCCCACCGACCCTCAGGCGACCACGCCCCGGGTCGATCGCGCGCGTGCGCGTCCCGTCAATCCTCCGCACGAAAGGCCCATCACCATGTCCGTTGCACGGATGCTCACCGGGGACCGCCCGACCGGGCGGCTGCACCTCGGTCACTACGTCGGCAGCATCGCCAACCGGGTGGCGCTGCACCAGCGGTACGAGAGCTACTTCATCATCGCCGACCTGCACATGCTGACCACCCGCCACCGCCGCGAGGACATCGCCCAGGTGTCCCGCAACGCCCGGGAGATGGTCACCGACGTCCTGGCGTGCGGGGTCGACCCGGCCCGGGCGACGTTCTACCTCCAGTCCGCCATCCCCGAGGTCGGTGACCTGAACACGCTGTTCCAGAACCTGGTGACCGTGCCGCGCCTGGAACGGGTGCCGTCGGTGCGGGAGATGGCCCGGGACGCCGGCCGCGCGGAGATCCCGTACGGCCTGCTCGGCTATCCCGTCCTCCAGGCGGCGGACATCCTCTGCGTGAAGGCGCAGGTGGTGCCGGTCGGCAAGGACAACGCGGCGCACGTCGAGGTGACCCGCGAGATCGCCCGCCGCTTCAACCACCTGTACGGCGAGGTCTTCCCGGTGCCCGAGATGATCGCCTCCGACACGCCCACCCTGGTCGGCACCGACGGCCAGGGAAAGATGAGCAAGAGCAGGGGAAACGCCATCGCGATCGCCGACGACGCGGCGACCGTGCGCCGCAAGGTGATGGCCATGTACACCGACCCGAACCGGGTCCGCGCCGACGTGCCGGGCACCGTCGAGGGCAACCCGGTCTTCGCGTACCACGACGTGTTCAACCCGGACCGCGCGGCGGTGGCGGAGCTCAAGGCCCGCTACCGGGCCGGCCGGGTCGGCGACGTCGAGGTCAAGGAGGCCCTGGCGGCGGCGCTGAACCGGTTCCTCGACCCGATCCGGGAGCGTCGCGCCCGGATCGAGGCCGACGCTGGCCTGGTCGACCAGCTGATCGTGGACGGCACCGAGCGGACCCGTGAGCAGGTCCGCCGGACCGTGGTCGAGGTCCGCCGGGCGATGGGTCTGACCGGGGCGTACCAGCAGGTGCGGCGCCGGGCCGAGCGCGCCCGCAAGGCCGCCGCCACTGCCTGACCGGCGACGGTACGGCCACCGGGCCGCCGGGGAACGCGGTGTACGCGTCGCCGGCCGGCCCGCTAGGCTCTCCGACATGACCAGCGCGCCTGCCCACACCACCGGACCGTCCTGTGACGTCCAGGTCGGTGCGGAGCGACGCCGGCGATCCGTCGCCCGCCCGCGCTGACCTTTTCCCTGCGACCGGCGGATCGAGCCGCCGGTCATCGCCGATCGTCCTCGGTCCGCCCGCATCCTCCCGTGTCCAGATCCGCGTGACCGCGCGGATCCGAGCGAGATCGGCGTACCCATGGATCTTGAAAGGCTGCTCACCGACCGGCTGGCGCCGGCGTTCGCGACCGTGGCCGGCGGCCCGGTCGACCCCCTGGTGCGGCGCTCCCCGCGCGCGGACTTCCAGTCCGACGCGGCGCTGGCGCTGGCCCGGCGGCTCGGACGCCCGCCGCGCGACATCGCCGCGGCGGTGCTGGACCACGCGGAGCTGGACGACGTCTGCGCAGCCGCGGAGGTCTCCGGGCCGGGCTTCCTCAACCTGACGGTGGCCGACCGGACGCTGGCCGCGCTGGTCTCCGGGCTGGCCGGCGACGGCCGGCTCGGCGTGCCGGTGGCGCCCGCGCCGGAGACCGTGGTGGTCGACTACTCGGCGCCGAACGTGGCCAAGGAGATGCACGTGGGGCACCTGCGCTCCACGGTCATCGGCGACGCCGCGGTCCGGCTGCTCGACTGGCTCGGGCACCGGGTGGTGCGGGTCAACCACCTGGGGGACTGGGGCACCCCGTTCGGGATGCTGATCGAGCACCTCGTCGACCTCGGGGAGGCCGAGGCGACGCAGGAGCTCTCGATGGGCGACCTCGACTCGTTCTACAAGGCGGCCCGGGTGAAGTTCGACGCCGACGAGGCGTTCCGGGAGCGGTCGCGGCAGCGGGTGGTCGCGTTGCAGGGCGGCGACGAGCGGACGCTGCGGCTGTGGCGGCTGCTGGTGGAGCAGTCCGAGCGGTACTTCCTGACCGTGTACGAGCTGCTCGACGTGACGCTGACCCGGGACGACTTTCGGGGCGAGAGTGCCTACAACGACCGGCTGGGCGGGGTCGTCGACGAGCTGGACCAACTCGGGCTGCTGCGCGCCAGCGACGGCGCGGACTGCGTCTTTCCGCCCGGGTTCACCGGCCGGGACGGCGAGCCGTTGCCGCTGATCGTGCGCAAGGGCGACGGCGGTTACGGCTACCCGGCCACCGACCTGGCGGCGCTGCGGCACCGGACCGACGACCTCGGCGCGACCCGGCTGCTCTACGTCGTCGGCCTGCCGCAGCGGCAGCACTTCGCGATGGTCTTCGCCGTCGCCGAGGCCGCCGGGTGGCTACGCCCGCCGACCCGGGCCGTGCACCTCGGCTTCGGCTCGATCCTCGGCTCCGACGGGCGGATGCTGCGCAGCCGGGCCGGCGGCTCGGTGAAGCTGGTCGGGCTGCTGGAGGAGGCGGTCGCCCGGGCCACCGAGCTGGCCCGGGCCAAGAACCCCGAGCTGGACGCCGAGGCCGCCGCCGAGATCGGCCGGGCCGTCGGCATCGGCGCGATCAAGTACGCCGACCTGGCCACCGACCGGGCCCGCGACTACGTGCTGGACTGGGAGCGGATGCTCTCCCTGGACGGCAACACCGCCCCCTACCTCCAGTACGCGTACTCGCGGATCCGGTCGGTGTTCCGGCGGGCCGGGACGGACGCGCGGCCGGACGCGGAGATCCTGCTCACCGAACCGGCGGAGCGGGCGCTGGCGTTCGAGCTGCTCGGCTTCGCGGGGGTGGTCGCCGAGGTGGAGCGGACCCTGGAGTTCCACCACCTGGCCGGCTACCTGCACCGGCTGGCCAGCACGTTCAGCGCCTTCTACGAGCGCTGCCCGGTGCTGCGGGCCTCCGGCGAGCTGCGGGAGAGCCGGCTGGTGCTGGCCGACCTCACCGCCCGGACGTTGCGGCAGGGGCTGCACCTGCTCGGCATCCGGACCGTCGAGCGGATGTGACGCGGTATCGCGCGGGCGCGTGGTCACGGCCGGGTCTGCCATGATCCGGCCGTGACGCAGCGATGGGCGACGCTGGCGGAAATCGGCGCGGCGCGGGACCGGTTCGAAGGTGAGCTGCGCTGGCGCCGGCCGGTGCTGCACGGCATCGGCTTTCCGTCGGTGGACCTGGCATATCCGCGCTCCCCGGAGGACATCTGCTTCCTGCGGGTCAACGGCGCGGGGAACGTGCTGCCCGCCGCCGTCCTGGCCACCGTCGTCGGCTGGCACGGCGGCACGGGCTCGGTCCGGGTGAGCCAGGAGCAGCTCGGCCGGGCGATCGCCCTGCTGGCGCCGGCCGAGGCGTGCACCGACGTGCCGCACCCCAACCTGGCGGTCTGGCGCGCGGTGTACGGCTGGTCGTGGGGTGACGACGGCGAGGACCTGGTGGCGGTCTTCGACGCCGACCCGGACGAGCGACCGACGACCCGTACGTGCGGGCGCTGCGCGAGGTGGCGGCGTCCGGGCGGCAGGAGGTGCCGAAGGGCGAGGTCCGCTTCTGGCAACAGGAAGGCGGACGGGAGCTGCGGGCCACCTGGGAGGCGCGCTGGCCCCAGCTCCCGCCGATCTTCCGTGCCCTGCCGGTGGAGCCGGAGCGCTGGGTCCGCTTCCACTCGCTGCCCGGCTCGAAGCGGTACGCCGGCACCGACGAGGAGTACTCGACCATCCTGCACTGGCATGACACGGTGCTGGCCGAGCTGGGCGCCACCGACCTGGTGGTGATCACCGTGGAGGTGCTGGGCACCCCGACCCCCGGCCGCCGGCAGCCGGTCCTCGCCGAGCTGCTGCCCGACGCGGAGTGCTGGTCGGTCTTCTCCTGGCCGGATCTGGAGCCCGAGCTCTGCTTCGGCCACGCGTACGCCAGCCGGGTCGACCGGCGGCCGGGACGCCTCGACGACCTGCTGCGCCGGGTCGCCGACGACGAGGTCGCCCACGTGATCATCGCGCCGCCGGACCTGAGCTGGCTCTACGCGCCGTACGACGGCGGGGCGGACGTGCTGCTGCCCACCCGGGAGGGCCGGGACGAGCTGCGGGACCGGCACCCGGACTGGCTCTCGGCCCACCCGTCCGGGCGGTGACCGGGCGGGCACCCTAACCGGCGGAAAAAGCCGGGAAATGAATTCTTTAAATGGGCTGAAACAATCGCAACAAATTGCACCGATCGCACCGTCCTCTTGGGACTTACGGCCCATGGATCTGTTGTCGCGCCGGTGCTAGAAATGTCGCGACAAGGAACGGGCGAGCGAGCCTGCCGACAACAATCGGCGGCCCGGTCCGGGCGTCGCGACCGCTGACTTCCGGATCCGCCGCGTTCCACCATTCCCACGAGGAAAGGGGTTCAGCCATGTCTGCCATGCTGCGCGCCATCGGCCGGATCATCACGGCGTTCGCGCTGCTCACCGGGGTCGGAGCCGGCACGCTCGCGGCCGCCGCACCGGCCCGGGCCGCCGCCTGGAACGACGCCTACCAGGTGACCGTCGCCCGCACCGGCGGATTCGCCGGGGTCAACGAGCAGTACGCCGTTTCCACCGGCACGGTGCACATCTACACCGCCGATCTGCTGGCCACGGCCAGCACCCGGGAATTCCGTCGCCTCTCGCCGGCGTACCCGGCGGGCCCGGGTGCCGACCGGTTCCACTACACCGTCACCGTGACCTACCGCAACGGAGTCACGAAGACGGTGTCCACCGAGGACGGCGCGCCGGCGCCCGAGGTGTTGTGGCAGGTCATCGACATGACGATGCAGATCAGCCGGGACCTCGCGCCGGTGAGCTGATCCCCTGCGGCGCGCCGGCCGGTCCGTGGCACACGGACGGCCGCGCGTCACCCGCTCATCGGTCGGCCGACAGGAAACCCTCCACCGACGACGCGAAGGCGGCCGGGTCGTCGACCCAGGGAAAGTGCCCCGCCCTCGGCTGCACCTGCACCTCGGCCCGGGCGAACAGGCGGGCCAACTCCCGCACCGCCGTGACCGTCGGCCAGATGTCGTACTCCCCGGCCACCAGCAGGGTCGGCGCCGGCAGGGTGGCCAGCCGAGCGGGCAGCGCCGGGTCCGGGGTGAAGCCGGCGTAGAAGCCGTCGGTGGCGGGCGCAAAGAACTGGGCCGGCTCGGCGGACGCCTGCGCCCGGGCCGCCGCGTCCCACCGGCCGTACAGCAGGGGGGCGGCTAGCCAGCGGTAGCGCTGCTGCTCCTCTTCGGTGGTGGCGTCGGCGTGCAGCGCGGCCACCGCCTCGGCGTACCAGGGTTCATGCGCCCGCTTGGCGAGGACGTCGGCCACGGCGAGGTCCGACTGGATGTCCACCACCCGCAGTGACGGCGCCACCAGGACGAGATGGTCCAGTCGCTGCGGGTGCCGGTCCGCGTAGAGCAGGCAGATGCCGCCGCTGGCGGAATGCCCGAGCAGGTCCATCCGGTCGAGCGCCAGGTGGCGGCGCAGCGCCTCGACGTCGTCCACCAGCCGGTCGACGCGGTAGCTCGCCGGATCGGCGGGCACCTCCGACGCGCCCGTCCCCCGGTTGTCGAGCAGGATCAACGTCCTGGTCGCGCTCACGCCACCCAACTCGGCCAGGTATTCGACCGCCTGGCCGGGCCCGCCGGGGACGCAGACCAGCGGTGGACCGGAGCCCACGCGCCGGTAGGCCAGTTCCGTGCCGTCTGAGGATCGAAAGCGCTGCATGGCGGCCCATCCTGCCACCGACGGCTCGACGGCTCCCCCGTGATGGGCATCGGCGCTCGACCTGCCGGACGCGGGTCGCAGGTCGATTCCCGTGCGTCCCGGGCCGGGCCTAACGGCTCGGAGTCGCCTTCACGCCCGGGCTTCCCCCGTCACCCGGGCCGGTCAGCACGGCACCGACGATCCCGACCACCGTGGCGAGCAGGATCGCCCCGACGGCGATCGCCACGGCCGCGAGCATCCCCCGGGGTCCCCGTCCGGTGGAAGCGAGCGGGTGACGGGTGCGGACGGCCGGCGCCCCTCGTCGCGCACGGCCTGCTCCGGCCGGGCTCGGCCCGGCGTCCGGTGCCGGCGTCCAGGTCGGCGCCGGGGTGAGCGGGTGCGCAACGGGCGGCGGCTCGTCGTACGGCTCGGGAGCGGGCGACGGTACCGGTTCCTCGGAGTACCGGTCGGGAACGTCGACGAACCGGCGGACCAGCGAGGCGCCCCGGAAGTCGTGCTCGGCGGCGCAGTGCAGGCAGACGTAGTCGGTCGTCGACCGGCCACAGCGCGGACACAGGCCGGCGGGGTTCAGGGCGTCGTGCCGGTCGGGCAGCGCGTCCCACCCGGGGCGGCTGTCATCGGTGGAACCCGTCACGTCGTCCTCACCGTACGGGCCGGGAGCGGCCGGCGCATCGACGGCGATCCGCTCGCACCGTCCGTCCCGCGCACCGTATCCCGCCGGGTGCGGGGCCGCCATCCGTCTATCCCGCTGGCCGGGACGGTCGGGGTGGGACGGTTCAGTTCGGCGACGGGTGGGCTCGCGTCGGGGTAGCGATTCCGGTGGTTGGCGGCCGTCGATCTCCGCCTTACCGTGTTGCCGTGAGCGTGTTCGACGGGGTCGACTGGGAAGCGCGCCCGATGGGCCGGTATCGCGGCCTGCACTCGGTGCCGGGCGGTCTCGGCCTCAGCCTCGGCTACCTGACGCTCTGCCTGACCGGCATCGCGGTCTATCCGTACCTGTCCGACGCGCAGCGGATGGTCGACTACCTCGTCCTGTCGTTCGCGACGGTCCCCGCGGTGGTGGTCGGGCTGAACCGGACACCCGCCGACAGCCGCAAGGCCATGTGGTTCCTGCTCGCCGCGCTGGTCAGCTTCAACGCCGGCAACGTGGCCTGGTACTGGTACGTCTTCGCGATGGGGCTGCCGAGCGGCGACGGCACGATCGCCGCGATCTTCGCGGCGCTGGCCCAGGTCTTCATGTTCTGCGGGGCGATCACGATCGTCGCGCGGCGCGGTCGTGACGACGTCGGCGGGTTGATCGACAGCACCATCGTGGCGATGGCGGTCGGCGGTGTGATCTGGAGTTTCCTCCTGCTGCCGCAGCTGCGGGAGGTCGCCGCCGCGCAGGTGTCGCAGATCGCGACGTGCGTGACGGTCTTCATGCTGACCGGCGTCTTCGGCTGCCTGACCCGGCTGCTGCTCACGGCCAGGGAGTTCATTTCGGCGCTGTGGTTCCTGGTCGCGGCGATGGGCTTCTCGCTGGCCGGGGTGATCACCGTCGCGCTGGTGGTCGTACCGGGAGCCGGTTCTCGACCGGCGTACACGGACATGATCTACCTCGCCGGCTACACGGCGGTGGGGTTGTGCGGGCTCGCCCGGTCGGTGGTACGCCTGCTCCAGCCCGGTCCGGGGCCGAAGGACGACCTGAGCAAGGGGCGGCTGGTCTTCCTCGGGCTCGCGCTGTGCGCCATGCCGGCCGTGGGCGGGGCCAGTGAGCTGTCCGGCCGGGACGTCGACACGGCCCTGCTGGCCGTCAGTACGGCCGCGGTGACCCCGCTGGTCATGCTCCGGATCTGGGGCGTGTGGTCGGAGCGGGTGCGGGTCCTCCGGTACCAGGCGAGCTTCGACCCCGTCACCAACCTGCCGAACCGTCACGAGTTCGCCAGCCGGTTGGACACCGCGCTCGCGGGCGGTCGGCCGGTGGTCGTGCTCTTCTGTGATCTCGACGGGTTCAAGACCGTGAACGACCGGTACGGCCACCCCGGCGGTGATCAACTACTGATCCAGGTGGCCGAGCGGCTGGGCCGTTGCCTGCGCCCGGGCGACACGGTGAGCCGATTCGGCGGCGACGAGTTCGTCGTCCTCCGCGTCGACATGGAGCGCTACGACGCGACCGAACTGTGCCTACGCATCGAGACGGCCTTCCGCGAGCCGTTCGCGGTCGACGGTGAACCGGTCGTGATCGGAGCGAGCATCGGCATGGTCTGCAACGACCGCGCCGAGAACGGTGAGCAGTTGATCCAGCGGGCGGACGCCGCGATGTACACGGCCAAGCAGGAGCGCCAACAGGTTCCCGGCGTACGGACCAGCGTGGCGTAACACGGTTGGTGCGCTTTGCTGAATGTCACCGGCACTGGGCTTTCGGTAACTGCGGCGACGGCAGGAATTGGTGGTTGTCGGCAGGCTCGAGGTGCCCGGCCTCCGCTCCGCAATAACGGCGGGCCATCGCTTATCCGCGGCATCCACTATGCTCCGACAGGTCGCACCGGCGGCTGCGGGGAATTGACCCGCGCGATTCATGGCCGGCCCGACAATCACACAACCGGAAGTCACCGCGTAACCTCGGAACGTTCGGAGGCCTCAACGATGGCCGCCCAAGGACGCGACGATCCGTCGCGATCATCGCGCTCGCGCTCTCACTCGCCGGTGTCGTTTCGATACCGGCCCCCGCCTCGGCCGCGTTCAGCGAGCCCCTTTCCATATCGCCGGCGGGGTACGACTCCTACGATCAGCAACAGACCTATGACCGGCAGGGCGACGCGCTCTTCGTCTGGGTACGGGAATCCCACGACTATCCGCACCCGCGGTACGTCGAGTTCAAATCCCGCAGCTACAACGGCAGGTGGGGCGCCACGACCGTCCTGTCACCGTCCGGCCAGGCCCCGCACAGCCCGCAGGTCGCGGTCGACGACGACGGCGACGCAATCGTGGCGTGGCGCGCGTTCAACGGCGTCGACAACAGCATCTACGCCCGGCGAATTTCCAAGAGTGGCACGCTCGGACCGCTCATCACGGTGTCGGCGGGCGGGGTGCAGGCCCACGGCACCAACGTGGCCATCGACCCGGACGGCGACGCCGTGGTGACCTGGGCCGAGTGGCACGACGACGGCAGTGTCTTCCCGATGATGCGCCGGTACAGCATGAGCGGGTCCCTGTCGTCGCCGGTGGTGCTCGCGTCGACTCCGGCGTCCGCGGAAACCCCGGCGGTGGCGTACGACCGCGACGGTGACGCCGTCCTCGCCTGGGCCAACGACAACGTCGTGCAGGCCCGCACGCTCAGCGCTGATGGAACCCTCAGTGAGCTCAAGACCGTGTCCGCGCCCCTCTCGCCGATCGACCGCCACTTCGCCGCCAAGGTGACGGTGGACCGGGACGGCGACGCACTCCTGACCTGGCGCCACTGGAGCGACCAGGCCCAGAGCACGACGGTCTGGGGTCGCTGGGTGTCCCGCGACGGGACCGTCGGCAACGTCCGTCAGCTCACCCCCGCACTGCACACGGACGTGGTGAACTACTCGATCGCCGGCGACCTCGACGGCGACATGATGCTGACCTGGGACCTGTTCTCCACCGGGTACCTGTACGCCGTGACCATCAGTCCGGCGCAGACGGTGGGGCAGCCGGTGCTGCTGTCGGCCTGGGGCCGTCTGCACTCGGTCCGCCTCGACGACGACGGTGACGGCATCGTGGTCTGGCAGGGGAAGGGCCTCAACAACTCGGTCGGCAGCGTGGAGGCACGCCGCGTGACCCAGTCGGGCACCTTCGGCGCCACGGAGGTGATCGTGGGGATCGGTGTCGACCCGACGGTCGCGGTGACCCATGAGGGACGCGCCGCCGTCGCCTGGGAACGGCGGTTCCAGGTCGACCTGCAGATTCAGGTGAGCATCGACCCGTACTTCGTCACCACTCAGGGAATCCGGTCCTAGCCCGTCGGACGCTGTTGGTGGAGCTTGAGCGGATGGGGGTCCGGCCGGGACGGCCGGACCCCCATCCGCCGTTCTGGTCCGGAGATGCGTGCGGCTACCCGAGCGGCTGTCCCGACGCACCGCCCATGGGCTTGGAACACAGCACGTCGGGCATGGGCAGATACCCCAGTTTCTGCCAGAACCTGAGCGCCGCCGCGCTGTCCGGCATGACCAGGAGATTCACCCGCGGACATCCCATCGCGGTGAACCGGGCTTCGAGCTCACCGATCAACATGGTGGCGATGCCTTGCCGGCGGTGGGCAGGGTCCACGGCCAGGCGCAGGATCCAGCCGCGGCGGCCGTCGTAGGTACCCAGGACCACTCCCGCAACCGCACCGTCCAGCTCGGCGACCAGGAACAGCTGCGGGTCCCGGGTGAGCTTGGCCGTCAGTTCCCCCCGGGGCAGCACGTCCCGCCCCGCCGCGGCCCACAGCGCGGCGACATCGTCGTAGTCGCGCCAGCGGAACTCACGGATGCGGATCAACGCACGGCTCCTTTGTCACTTCGCCCCGCGGGGTGAGCTGGACGATGGTGGGTGAACCGGGTCCCCGACGCCCAGGTGCTGACTGCCGCGCCGCTGACGGCGCAGGTAGGCACCGGTCAACCGCTGGTCAGGCACCCGTCCGCGAGCCGAAGAGCAGGTCGAGGTGGGCATCCAGCGCCACCAACGCCTGCTCGGTGGTGTACTGCCCGCCGAGCAGATAGACGCCCAGCCCTTCCATCAGCGCCAGCAGGCCGGCCGCGGCGGCGACGGCGTCTCGGGACGGGAGGAGGCTGGCGATGAACCCGGTCAGCTGCTCGGTGTCCTCGCGCAGGCTGGGCGCGGCCGCCGGTCGCACCGCGGTGTAGGCGAGGAACGCCAGCGCCACCCGTCCGTCGTCGCGGGTCCGCTCGTCGAGCGGCAACAGCGCGGCGATCATCGTGCGCAGCAACAGCCGAGGGGACGGGTTCTCGCCCAGTCGCGCCATCGCTTCGGTCACCCGGATCTGGCTGCGCTCGCGGACCACGGCCAACGCGAACGCCATCATCTCGTCCTTGGTGCGGAAGTAGTGCTGGACCATCCCGGCGGACACGCCGGCCTCGGCAGCCACGTGACGGAGGCTGACGGCCTCCAAGCCCTGCTCCGCGGCGACTCGCATCAACGCGTCAGCGATGAGGGTGCGTCGCTCCTGGTGATCGACCTTCTTGGGCATGGCCTCGATCGTTTCACAGTGGGTGGCCCGGACACTCCGCCAGCGGGCGGCAGCTACCGGCTGACGGTTCCGGTCGCGGGGGTGCCGCGTGCGCTGCGCAGGAGACCGTCGGGGTCGTCGGCGTACAGCCGCAACTCGTCCATCGGCTCGGACCGGCCCTTGGGCAGGTCGAAGGCCATCGGCCGGCGCAGCAGGACGTCGATGCTCGTCTGGCTGCCGACCGAGACGTGCAGTACCCGGCGGTCCCCCTCCTGCTCGACCTGCACCGATTTGCTGGAGGGCAGCGAGCGGTAACGCTTGCGCAGGGCCGCGACGTCCGTCCACGGGATCCAGATGTCGATGCCCGAACTCAGCCGGACCCGCAGGCCCGTGTCACCGACGACGTGTGGGTGGATCTGCATGCTCGCGTAGAGGCCGGCCATCCAGAGCAGACCCCAGACGCCGAGGACGAGCACGATCCAGCGGGCCGGCCCCCAGGGCACCACGTTGGTGACGATCAAGTCGAAGATCGGAATCTCCACGGCCGACAGGCCGATGAAGATGCCGAGGATCGGCTTGACCACGCCCAGGTAGCCGAACGGCTCATCGCCCGGCGCCAGCGGCAGCGGCTTGCGCCGCGCCCACACGTACAGGCTGCGCCACATCGCGGCCTCCATCGCGGCCAACCGGCGCAGCAGCGGGCCCACCTTCGCCCCGGCCGGGCCCTCATGTCGGTCATGGTCGTCCTCGCGGTAGTGAGCTGGCGGTCAGGCGGTCAGGCGGTCAGGCGGTCAGGCGGTCAGGCGGTCAGTGGACGGTGACGGTCCCGGCGCCGCCGTCCACGGTGAGGAGCTGACCGGTGGAGATCGTCCGCGTGGCGTCGGGCACGCAGATGACGGCGGGGATGCCGTACTCCCGGGCCACGGTGGGGCCGTGCGCCATGATCGCGCCGGTCTCGGTGATCAGCGCCGCGGCGGTGAGGAACAGCGGGGTCCAGCCGGGGTCGGTGGTCGCGGCGACCAGGATCTCGCCGGGCTCGATGTGGGCGGTGGCCGGGTCATGGACGACCCGGGCGGGGCCGGTCACCCGTCCCGCCGACGCACAAACGCCGGTCAGGCTGCCGTCGAGAGCGGGCGCCGCCGGCAGTACGGTCTCGACGTCGGTGCCGTCGGAGAGCAGCGCCACCGGCACGGTCCGGCGGCGCAACTCCCTGCGGTGTACCGCCCTGCGGGAGGCGACCGTCGCCCGGTGATCGAGGCTCCGGTGCACCGCGGCGTGCACCTCGTCGAGAGTCAGGAACATGATGTCGTCGGGCTGCTCCAGCAGCCCGGCGCCATGCAGGTCGGCGCCGATGAGCAGCAGTTGCCGGCGCGTCTCCCGCAGCGGGTACAGCCCGGCGAACTTCCCGGCCTCGCGCAGGCCGGCCAACGAGCGGGCCCGGCGCAGCAGGAACCCGGCGATCGTGCCGCGTACCGGCCGCTGGCGGCGGGTCCGCCTGACCAGTTCCTCGAGGGCGGCCTCGGCCGCGGCGGCGGCCCGTTGGAAGCGCTGGTCGGGCCCCTGCTCCGGATCGGTGATCCGCAGGTAGTTGGCGATCGCCGCGAAGACCGGCGCCGGATCCTCCGCCCAGCGCGGTACGCCGAGGTCGACCTCGGCGACGCCGCGATGACCGTAGGCGTCCAGGAAGCCGTCCATCCCGACGTCGGGCAGCGTCCCGCGCAGATACCGCGCGGCCAGCTCGTCCGGCGGGGTGTCGAGGAGAAGCAGACGGTGCTCGCCCGCGCCCTGAGCGAGCCGCCAGAGCGCGAGATTCATCTCGATGGTGACGTTGTGCGGCATTCCGCCCAGCACGGTGTGGATCTCAGCTGGGCTCGCGATGCCCTTGAGCAGCGAAGCCGGCAACGCGGCGGCGAGCATGCCGGTGACGATCGGCCACATGATCGCGTCGGCGCTGTCCTCGGAGTCCCGCGCCTGCAGGAAGCGGAGCCGGTCGGCGGCGGTCCGCAGGTCGGCGGGGGCCGTCGACCGTACTTTGACCTCCTCGATCGCCTGGAACATTCGGATCCGCGCCGCGTCGGGACGGGCCAGCGCGCGCAGGATCCCCACCACCGCGCGGCCGGCCGTCCGCAGGGACGCCGCCGGCGCGCCGCGCTCGGTGCTGCCCTTGGTCGGCGCGAACCGCGGATCCGCCAGGACGTGCTGCATCACCGTCTGTGCCCGCGGACCGAAGTCGACCGCCATGAGCTTGACGAGCCGCTTGCGGGATGACCTGCTCCGGGCCAGCTCGGTCAGGTCACCGTAGAGGCGACCGCCGATGTCGACGATTTCGACCCGGACGCCGAGCGAGGCGAGCATCGCCGCGATCTGTGACCGCAGGGTCGACATGCCCATCGGGGTGACCGGTTGCAGCATCCCCTGGACGTGGCCGAACTCCAGGTAGACCCGGGGTAAGGGCTTCCCGGTGTCGGGAGGGAGCGGGAACAGGCTGGTGATCGGCCGCGATTGCAGCAACCACAGCACGCCGTCTCCGTCGAACGCCCACTCCACGTCCTGCGGGCAGCCAAAGTGACCCTGCAGCCGCTCACCCGTTGCCCGCAGCTCCGCCAGGTGCGCGGACGTCAGACATCCGGCGTCGGCTCGGGTCACATCGTCGAGGACGTAGTGGTCTACCGTCGCCGCCCCGTCCACCACCGTCGTGCCGAGACCCGGCGCGGCGTCGACCGCCATCTCGTCGCGCCGGCCGGTCAGCGGGTTCGCGGTGAACAACACCCCCGCCACCGACGGGGCGACCATCCGCTGCACGACGACAGCCATCCACACCGTTCGATGATCGATCTGGCGGGCGTCGCGGTAGGCGGTCGCGCGGACGGTGTGCAGCGATTCCCAGCACTTCCTGATCGCAGCGATCAACTCGGCGGTGCCCGTGACGTTCAGGACGGTGTCCTGCTGCCCGGCGAAACTCGCCTCCGGCAGGTCCTCCGCGGTGGCGCTGGAGCGCACCGCCACCGGGCCCGCACCGAGCCGCTCGTACGCGGCGACGATCTCCGCCTGCGGAATGACACCCAGCCGGTGAGCCTCGGCGGTGACGCAGAACCCCTCGGGGACCCGCCCGCCCCGCTGGATCAACTCGCCCAGCCCGGCCGCCTTGCCGCCGACCAGGTCGACCATGTCGGCGGTCGCCTCGGACAACGCGATCACGTGCATGTCGACCTTCTCTCTATGCAATGCATCTGCATTGCGTCCGACGGTACCCGGTTGACGATGCGACTGCAATGTCACCGCGAGGGGAGAGCCGTGGCCGCCCGGGGATTGGCGGAGGCAGCACAGGCGGTCCGGGCTGCCGCACGACTGACCGTCGCCTCGGCGTCTGGGTCAGGCTGGGCGGTGACATCGATTCCGCGGTGTGTCGGAGGACGTGCGGACGGTCACTGCGGGACAATCACAGGCCTTGGGGTGAAGCAAGGCATTCCATCGGAGGTGCCTGTTGTTGCGGTGTCCAGGCCGGCTGGCTCGGTGGACGCTGCGCGGCGCTCTCATGATCGGTGGCGTGGTCGGTCTCTGGGGCTTTCACGAGGCGGTTGCCGACGGCGCCGCTCGGGCCGCCGGGCCTACTGCATCCTGCACCGTCGGCAACCTGCTCAGCGCCGACGGAACCTTCTTGGCCGACTCCCTGGGGTGTGAGCCCTTCTCGCTCACCCCTGCGATGGAAGGTGCGTCAGGCCGCGTCGGCGGTTCGGCAACGGTCGCACCCCGGGGCCAACTCGGGGGCCCGGACGTACCGGTGCGAATGCCGAGGGGTGAGCGGTCGGCGGGTGCGCAGACCGCGGTAGGCCAGGTGGTGGACCCGACGGCGGCCGCCGACTCCGAAACGGTCGTCGAGAAGGTCACCTCGGCGACGCGTCCGGTCGTGGGCCTGGCGTCCCCCGTTGTGGAGGAGGTCGCCGGGTCAGGCCTGCTGGAACCGGTCAGCGCCGTCGTCCGGCCAGTGACCGAGCCGATCGTTGACGTTCTACCGCCCGCTCTGGCCCCGGTGCTCGGCCTGACCCAGGCGATCATCGGCTCACCCGCCGCGCCGTCGACGCCTCCCGCCGTCGACGCGCCGCCTTCGACGGATGAGGCACCGGCGGTCGCACCGCCCACCGCGATCGTCCGCCCGCTTCCACCGATAGCGGCGGTCTACCCGGTAGCCCCGCCAGCGGCGCGGACGTCGGTGACAGCAAGCCTTGACCCACGGTCACCGAAGGCGGCCGGGACGAGTCAGGTGCAGTCGGCAGACAACCCGGTCCACGCCCTCGGGTTGACTCGCGGCGCTCCCGCCAGCGCCGCCGGCCAGGGCTCCGCTGCCGGCGGAACAGGAATCCCGGCTGACGCTTCGCTGCCCTCATGGGCCCCTGCCGTGCAGCTTGTCGGCGGTTACGTCGCTGCAAGCGAGAAGCTCGCGGGCCGCTCTGGCCAACCGGACACCAGGCCCGCCTGAGCAACTCCGGCCATCCTCCCGCCAGCGGGACAGCCGCGACGACCACTCGGCGCACACCGACGCCGTCATCGCCGCTGCCACCTGTGGTCCGGTCCCGACCTACCCGGCCCTGCGGAACCGCTTCTGCCCGTACCGTTCCTGGTTTCATCGGCACGGTCCGTGAAGAAGAAGCGGCTCTCTGCTGGCGGGCGACATGACGTCCCAGAACTTCGCACAGCCCGGCGACTACGCCATCGCTGACCAGCCGCATCTGCTACCGGAGAACGCCAGTGATCAACAACCTGCCCGTCTGCCGTGCCCATTGGCAGGACATCCCCCACATCGTCGATCTCGTCGTCGGCCCGTTCGTCAACAGCGCGATCGGCGCATGGCTCGTACCCGACGAACACCGCCGGCGGGACATCCTCAGCGCCGTTGTCCGCGTCTGGACCGAACACGCTCTGCTGTTCGGCGAGGCATACCTCTTGCGGGATCATTCCGCCGCCGCCGTGTGGCTGCACCGGTACGGTCCCCTCTCACCGCCGACCGCGTACGGCGAGCGGCTCGCGGTCGCCTGCGGCGAGTACGTGGACCGCTTCCTGCACCTCGACGACGTCCTGCACACGCACCGACCGGACGGCCCGCACAACCACCTGGCGTTCTTCACCGTCACAGAAGAGCCGTACCGGGTCAGGCGGGCCAGCACCCTGCTCGCCACCAGCAACGCTCGAATGGGCCAGGCCCTGCTCCCCACCTACACGGAGGTGACAACCCTCGCCGACCGAGACCTGTACGCCCGGCACGGCTACGTCCCCCTCGAACCGTTCACCCTCCCCGGCGGCACTACCACCTACCCCATGTGGCGCACCCCAGGGCAGCGCCGAGCCCGCCACCGTTCATCCACCCCACCCGCGCAACCGGACCAGCCCACCCTGAACGACCTTCCGATCCGGCTCATCCTCGACACAGCCGCCATCCTTGCGTTCACCGAGGGCTCGACCGCCGTGCACGAAGCCATCGCCAAGGTCGCCGACGAGGGCGGCCTCTTCGGGCTACCCGTGATGTGCCTGGCCGAGGCGGCCCGCTCGTTCGCCGACACCGACCGACTCGATCTGCTGGCCAACCATCCGGCCGCCGCGGTGCTGACCGTTGACCCGCTCCAGTGGAAAACCCTCGCCGCCACCCATCGCGCGGTCGGCCGACTGGACACTGCGGGCGCTCTTTTCGCGGCAGCGGGCAACCACTGCAGGGTTCTGGCCGATCAGCCCGGGCAGTAGCGGACCGACCGGCAGGCGAACCGTCAGCCCGACGAGGGGCAGGGGCACGTCGGTTCGCCCGACGGCGGCTGCGGTCAGCTACATCCAGCCGCCACCAGCCTGTAACGGCAGCCAGCCAACAGGCGCTGGCCAGAAGGGACGGTTACGGCGGGCTGGCCGTCCGTTCAGCCGGGCGGTGGGGCCGGCCTCTTACCTCCCCGCTGTCCCGCCCGGTCCCCCTACCGACCCGCAACAGTGACCCTTGACGCTGCGGAGGCGCCTTGATCGTCGAATCGACCACCCACACACCGCCGCCACGCTGGCCAGTCAACAACAGCCAGCGAGCACGTGTCTCCCGGGATCGGCCGGCCCGTCCGGCCAAGCAGATACCGCAGCAGACGCGCGATTGGTGGCCGTACGTCATGCTCGGTAGCACCACGGTGCTGATCGGATGCCTTGCCACGATCGTGGTCGTCCTGGCTCGATAGCAAGCCCTGGCTCGACGCGCCACCACGCTGTACCGGCCGCGCCGTCGATGGCCCCACCGCCACCTGCACGGGTGTTTCGTATGGTCCGTCTGTCGGGCACCCGCGGATCGTGCCGGCCGTACCCGGGCGCGCTTCAAGCCGGCATCCCGCGATCCCGGAGCGGGCGCGACGACGCCAGGCCCGGACGAGCGGCACCCACCTCGATGGCGACCGCGAGGCCGGGTGCGAGGGATGTCGGGCGGGTGAGCACCGATGACGGCGGTGCGGCGTGGGAGGGGCGACCCGATGCACCCGGCGTGGTAGCTGGAATCTCCGCTTCGGCCGGCAGCCTTGTAGCATGCGGCGGACGACGGGCGGCAGCCGGAGCGGGGCTCTGGTACCTACGACTCGGCGGGCGGCACTGCCCGGTCGGGCGGCCGCGGCGCGGTCAGGCCGGGGCCGGAGTGAGAGAGGAACCTGCTCAGCGTGTTCCAGGAACCGGAGCGGACCCGGATGACCGGCGGAAACGAAATCGGCAGGGCGCAAGGCGCCACAGGCCGGGCGCAAGGCACCGACCCGCGGGAGGCGTGGGACGCGGACCTGGCCAGGGCGGTGCGGCAGGTCGCCGTGCTGCGCACCGGGTTCTACGTTGTGGTGCTGCTGATCGCGCTCGGCGGCCAGGTGTCCGGGGCGATGGAACGGCTCGGCATGCCGTGGTACGTGGCCCTTCCCGCCGTTGGAGCGCTGGAGCTGGGCGGCGTCGTGGTGCTGGCGAACGCCGACGTACGCCGTCGACTAGGCGAACCGGCGATCCTGTCCCGCGTGCTGTCGGCCGGCATCGCCACCGCCGCGGTCGCCTTCAACTGGCTGGCTCACAGCAACCACCTCGAAGGCGGTTTCTACGCAGGCATGTCCCTGCTCGGTTATCTGGCGTGGCTGATGAACACCGAGAACCAGCGGCGGGACCGGCTGCGCGCCAGGCAGCAGCTGCCACCCACGACGCCGGCGTACGAACCGGTCGGGCACTGGTTGCGACACCCGTGGCTGACTCGCCGTGCCCGCTCGCTGGCCAAGGCGACCCCGACCTCGGGCTGTACGGCTCGCTCGACGCCGCCCGCGCGCAGATTCGCGCCGAGCGGCGGCAGGCGGCGCTAAGCAAGGTGCTGCACCGCAAGATCCGCCGAGCACTGGACGCCACCACTGCGGACATCGCCGTGGCCGTGTATGACCTCGACGAGATCGCCCGGCGGCTGGCCGAGCACGCGGACTACGACGGGCTCACCGCGCTGATCGCCGCCGATCTGGCACCTGCACGCGTGCTGGCCGGGAACCTGCCGGCGGGCGGCCGCCGCCGGCGGTGGCGTCGGGCCGGTCAACCCGACCCCGTCGCACTGGCCTCGGCCGCGCGGCTGCTCGCTGACACCCCGGAGCGGCTGCTCGCCCCCGCTCCCAAGCCGATCACGGTCGCCGCCCCGGCGGCGGACGCGGCCCCCGAAGCCCCTGCGGCGGACGCGGCCTCCGACGGCTCGACGCGGCCAGGGCCGGCCGGGGACGCCGTTCAGCAGGCGAACGCTACCGAACAGGCGGGAGACGGTGCCGAGCGCCCGGGACCGGACCGGTCCCGGGCGGCGATGCCGGACCCGGGCGGCCAGCAGTTGGAGCGGTCCGAAAGCACGGGGCAACTCACCTCGACCACGGATCAGTCCGACCCGCCCCCCGCCTCCGGCTGGGCGGCGCTGCACGCGGAAATCGCCCCGCTCCTGCCGGCAGCCGCACCGCGCCGAACGCCGCGAAGCACATCAGACCGGTTGGCCACCAGCCGGGCGGAGGCATCGTCGACCAAGAAGGCAGCGGGCTCCGCCGCGGATCCGGTCGACACCCCGCCGCCGGCAACGACCCGCAGCACGGCACCGATGGCGCGAGCCGCGACGGGACGGGCACGTGTGGCCCGAGTCGCCGACCCGGCGGGCGAGCCGATCGCGGCAGCCACGCGAGAGCTACCACTGGTGGCCGGGCGGGACCTGCCGGACCTGGTAAACACCGCAGCGAGCCGTACCGCACCACCCGCCGCGGCCCCCGACGCCGCCGAAGGGCCCACCGAGCAACGATCAGCGCCGCGACCTCGGCAGCGCCGGCGGGACGACGCGAACCCGCGACCGAGCTCGGAGACCGACCGGCGTCGGTCGAACACCCAGTCGGCCGAGGCCGGCCGGCCCTGATCGAAAAAAAGCCCCCGACTCGCCGCTGTGGCTGGTCGGGGGCTTTTCCTGGCTTGTACGCCCGAAGGGACTCGAACCCCTAACCTTCTGATCCGTAGCCTCGGCGAGGCTGTGCGGAACGTCCGACCCCGGTGTCCGTGGCTGGCCCTGCTGCTGCGGGTGCCTCTATCCGTGCTTCGTGGTCCGAAGCTGTTGCTGTCACCGGTTGCTGTCAACCGTCGCGCCGGTCCCGGCAACCGCAGCGGTTCATGGAGCCGGGGTACGAGTCCAGTCGCCCATCGACCCGCTGCACCAGAAGGTGGCCGTCTTCGATCCAGATTGTCTCGCCGGTATCTACGAGGACCGGTTGGTCCAGTACGAAGTGGCGCCAGCGATCAATCAGCGTCAGGCGGTTGGCCTGTTCGCGCGATGCCGGCGGTTCCCGCCTAGCCGTGGTCATGCTCGACAGCATCGGGCAAGCGGCCGACGAGCTGCAACACTGTGGCTCCAACCGGGATCGCAGCGACCTACGCATTATGAGATCACGTGCCCGCCCCGTCGACCTGCCCACGTGGGGCTTCTAGCAGCGAAAAGGCCTCTCGACATCTCACAGCACTCCCCCGCCGTCCACTGACCTCTTGCGGACTAGATGCGGACCGCTCGCCTAGGAGGTCCAGACGCCCGCAGCTTCCTCATCGGCTCGACGGCATCGGCTCGCCGGACAGGACTCCGTGAACGAGAACGATCAAGAACATGACGCTGGCCGCAGCGAAGATCGCGCCAATTGCCCTTTCCAGCAGTACGAAACGCGCCAGGCGCTCGTCGTACTGGGCATCCGGAAGCCAGCGCCACGGCGGAACTCGCCGTAGCACGCTCGCGGTGGCCATCGACCGGCGCATGTGCCACTCGGTCACGCCTCGAAAGTTTGTCGCTAGGGCGGCACCGATGAGGCCCATGGTCAGAATCATCATGACAGCGGCCACGAATCGCCATGTCTCCATCTGACCCCCTTCACGCGGGCCACCGATCATATGTGCTCTCGTCCTGCAAAAGATCAAGGCTGCTGTTAGCTGGTATGGGCAAGGCCCTGCTCCTGCGTTTCAAGCCCATCTCCGCCGTGAGTCCGCCCGCCTCGTGCAGGACCAGTGCGCCGCCGCCGGGCTGCCGGCGATCCGGCTGCACGACCTCCGGCACGGCTGCGTCTCGGGCCCTGGGCGTGCCGCCCCGGACCGTCATGGACATCGTGGGGCACAGCACGCTGGAGATGACCATGACTGTCTACGGACATGAGCCTGGACGACAAGCGGGCGGCGCTGGATCAGCTGGGCGGCCTGCTCGATGACGGGACTCCGGAATGACGTTGCTGCCACCGGTTGCTGTCAGGGCCGGTCGCAAGCGACCGGCCCTGTGCGTTTCGCCTGTTTACCGCCAGGTGATCTGCGACACCTCCGCGCGCTGATCGCGGCATGACAGTGCGTTCCGGTGTGGGGTTGGATCGATCGGTGCGGGTCGGTGCGCCGGGGTGGGTCCTACTCGGTCGGTGTGGTGGGCCATTGGGCGTCGGCGGGGATCGGTGGAAGTCGGCGCAGTGCTTGGATGGCTCGTCGGGCGAGCGGTAGGGCCATCGTCAGGACGGCGATGACTTCCGTTGCTGCGATTGTGACGAGCGTGGTGCGTTGTGCCTGGTCGATGTAGTCAGGCAGGGTGACGATTCGTAGGGCGAGGGTGGTCGCGGCGAGCAGGGTGAGCGCCAGTGACCACGGCAGCGTGCGAGTTGGCTGCCCGGGTGCCCGCCGGGCCAGGTGGACCGCGATGGCGGCGGCGACCATGGCGCAGGCCAGGCCAGGCCAGTCCAGCAGCCTCGGTGCCTGGCTGGTGGCCTGGATGGCGAACAGCGGCAGGGGAACGAGCAGGATGCCGATCGGTATCGCGAGGAGCCAGGGGCGGCGCGGCACCGGTGGGGCGTCGCGGTGAAACACCGCCATGGCGAGTACCAGGACGACGTCGGTGAGCCGCAGCGCCCAGGGCGTCACGGATAGCGGTACGTCAGTGGCGGCCTGCTCCACGGCGGTGGTGACGGCGGGGGGCACGATGGCGAGCAGGCCGACGGCCTGGGCCACGCGGCGGTGTCCGAGGACGAGCGCGATGTAGGCCGGCAGCCAGGCGTAGCCGGCCAGGTTCCACGCGGTGTGCCACATACTCCCCGACGGCGTGAGCGCCCATGCGGGTGCGGGCGCCGGCAACCAGGCGATCTTCCCGGACAGCCACAGTGTGACGGCGACGCTGGCGGTGACCATGACGGCGTGGGTCAGCATCGCCATCAGGGTCGCCAGTCGCACGGCTTGTCCCCAGGCGTAGGAACGGGGTGGCGCGTCGGGCCCCGAGACGCAACCGGACAGCCAGGGACACGATGCTGGCGACCTCCGCCAGGCTCGGCCGGCCGTAGTCTGCGGCGTACGCGGCGGTTTCCGGGTCGTCGGTGTCCATGCTGTCCAGGAAGGCGGCGACCATGTCGTCTTCCCATTGCTGCCGATAGGCGGCGGGCAGCAGCCGCAGCACGAGGCGGTAGCGCTCTTCGAGCCGGCTCATGACGGCGCCGGCCCCGTGATCGGGCTCCGCTGGCTACGTAACCGGGTCGAGGCGAGACGCGCATTCGCGGCCAGCCGTTGCGCCTCCGCGGCGAGGGCGTCGCGGCCCCGCTCGGTCAATCGGTAGTACCGGCGTAACCGCCCTTGCCACGCCTCCTCACGGTCCAGCTCGACCAAGCCGTCGCCGACGAGCCGGTCCAAAGCCCCGTACAGGGAGCCGATCTTCAGCTGCACCCGCCCTCGCGACAGCTCTGCCACGTCCGCGACGATCCCGTAGCCGTGGCGTGGAGCGTCGACAAGCGCGGTGAGGATGAAGAAGGCCGGTTCCGTCATGACCCTAGAACTCATCCACCGAATATAGTGGATGACAAGATATGGTGCGAGCTGAGACCTCGATGGCCGGCACGGTTCATCAGGCGTCTCACACCCGCCGAGTCGACGAGACAAAGGAGGCATCATGGGCGACGGTGACGCAGCAGACGCCGCAGACCTGGGCGGGCCTGACTTCGCTCCTGCGATACCCACGGTGGAGAGCAGTGTCGTCGGCGCCCCACCCACCAACCAGGCCATCGTCCTCGGCCCCGGATACAGCGGTCACGTCGTCCTACTCCGAACCCCGCAGCGTGTTCAGGCCCTGCCGGTCGCCGCAAGCAGCGACCCCGGCGGCGAAGCGCGCCCGCTCCCGTGGCCGGTACGGCGCGGGGAGGACTCGCCGGTATCGCACCACGATCATGCGTAGCCGCGCACCGGACAACGAGCAAGCAGCCGCATCTCGGCAGATCCGCACGTCCCGAGGCGCACTGATGGGCCCCTAGCTTCATCGCGCTGTCGCGCATCACATGGGGAAGATGCGTCGCGCATCAGTTGTCGGATCACATTCGCGCTGCCCCGGAGGGGCGACGAACACCGCCAGTAGCTAGCCGAGCGGCATTCGGGCGACGACTTGCCACTCATACATGCGCCGGTCTCGGTGCATCTCGATCAGGTCGACGTGGGTAATCGTGACGACGGCAGGCTCAGGCGCGATGGACCGCACGGCCTCAATGTATGGCTCGGCCGGGCCAATGGCGGTTAGGTAGGCGACGCTCACGTGGGGCCGGTACCGACTGGGGTCCTCCGGGACCTGGTCCTCACCGACGACGCGACCGATGGCGGTCCGCGTAGCGGCTCGTAGTCGCTGGACAGGTTCAGCAGGTATCGCGGGCATTACGACAGCTTCGTCAGCAACGACGATCTCGCCGAACTCGACGCCGACCGCGGGCAGTCCCGTGCGAGTTGTTCGCCTGCTTCCTCGATGATTGCGGCCAGCCTTGCGCCGCTGGTCTCATCCGTGAAGCCGATGCCTTGCATGGTGAGGTGTAGCCACTGATCGGGGATGAGCGTCGCGGGGGGAGCTGCGGTCAGCGCCGACCGGTACGAGTCGGCCAGGCGGTACAGCTCAGGTTGGTCCTCAAACGTCACGTGAAACGCGTAGAAGCGGCGGCCGACACGCCACCCGGGCCGCCACCACCAGTGGTCACGGACATGGTCGGCGTACTGTTCACCACGAAGATCGGCACTCCCATCGAGCCCCGCAACATCAATCGGCACTTCGACCAGTTATGCGAGCGGGCGGGGGTCCGGCGTATTCGGGTGCATGACCTGCGCCATTCGTGCGCGACGCTGCTTTACGACCAGGGCGTGCCGCTCGAACGGATTCAGGACGTGCTTGGGCACAGCTCGCCCACCGTCACCAAGTCGATCTATCTAGAGGCGACCCGCCGGGTGCAGCAGGACTCGGTCGACCGGCTCGGCTTCCTCTTCGACGCGTAGGCGTAGGGGTCAGCCGTGGGGGTCAGAAAGATCAAGGGCCGGTCTCCCGTGATGGGAAACCGGCCCTTGACCTGCTGTGCGCCCGAAGGGACTCGAACCCCTAACCTTCTGATCCGTAGTCGGAATCGGGCAAGATATTTCGATCCTGAACATAAACTCCTAAAACGCACTCGTTCAGCGGCCCTCCGTCCAGACGGAGGGCCCTTCGTTTCCGCTGGTCCGCCCGGTGCGCTCGATAAGCCAGCGCCGTCAGTGGCTCGCAGAGCTGCTGCAATGCTGGAACAGCTGCGCCCGTGCTGATGAGGTGTTGAACGTCCGAGCACCATCGGAGCACCACACGCTCAACTGGCGGGAGCGTCAGGTCAGCGAGATCTTCCTCATCGTGGGTCGGGTGGCCGCGTTCCGTTGGATGCTGGCCGACCCCGAGTACCAGGAGGTGAACCGGCTGGGCGGGGCGGCGCTGCGGCTCCTCGCCACGGCTTGCCGCAGAGAGGTGCGGTTCGTCTTACAGTCCCGCTGCCGGGCGCTGTGGTCCAGGAGGGTGGGGGCTCCCGGTCCTCTGCGGCCAGATCGCCTTGGTGCCCCGCATGCCGCCCGCCGAAGCCTTTCAATTGGCCGGCTTTCGATATGAGGCAGGGGGCATAGCGGTAGAATTCCGGCATTGCGCTCCGGTCCGGCTGAGGAGATTCAGGATGACATTCAACCCCCTGACCGAACGTGGCGTCCCACTGGATCGGCAGATTCGGAACTGGCGGGAGCTGGACGTGGTGCCGCTGGACCCGCAGGAGACCGACCCGTACACCCGCTGTCGGGTGATCACGATGAACGGCATCGAGGTCGAGGCGGTGATGTTCAGCCACCAGTTCGCCCGGCACTGCACCGACCCTGAGGTACGCCGGCAGCTGGCCTACATCCGGTATCTCGAACAGCAGCAGCAACGGGTGGTGAACTGGCTGCTGCCCGGGATGTCCAGCGCGCTGGAGACGACCATCGCGTACGAGCAGGTCGCTGTCGACCTGACCGCCTGGGTGGCCCGAATGGAACCCGACCCGTACCTGAAGCAGGCGTACGAGTTCGGGGTGTTGGAGGACTTCGACCACCTCTACCGGTACGCGAACCTGTTCGAGATAGTCGAGCACCGCCGGGCGGAGAAGGTGGTCGACGGGCTCACGGAGGTGATGCCCGGCCGGCCGACGAAGGTGGAGCACCGGCACCCGTACGACAACGTCCGGGACCCGTACGACCGCAACACGGTGAATCCCCTGTCCAAGCTGCACGCCCTGACGATCATGTCCGCCGAACAGCAGACCATGAACTTCTACATGAACGTCGGCCCCCAGTACATGGAACCGATCGCCCGGCAGTTGTACCAGGAGATCGGCCTCATCGAAGAGGAACACGTCACCCACTACGAATCGCTGGTCGACCCGGGCGAAACCTGGTGGGAACGGCTGGTCAACCACGAGTACAACGAGGTCTACCTCTACCACTCGTTCATGGAGCAGGAGCCGGACCCCAAGGTGCGGGCCATCTGGGAACTGCACCTCAACATGGAGCTGGAGCAGCTGCGGGTCGCCTGCGACCTGATGCGCCGCCACGATGGGCGCGAGCCCGAAGAGGTGGTCGCCCGTGAGCTGCCCAAGCCGCTGATGTTCGAACCGAACAAGGAGTTCCTGCGTCACCTCCTGGCGACCCAGATGGACCTCACCACGTTGGGTGCCGGCTACGTGCGCGACGCGCACGAGCGGTTCGAGAAGATGCAGGAACAGATCCACGGCGGCGAACAGCCACCGTCGGAGCGGGTGATCGACATGCACCGGGAGAAGTTCGGCGAGGAGTACCGGATCGAAACCGAGGGTCCGCACCCGGTCGAGGCCCTGCGGCAGGACGGAGGCAGGCGGTGACCCGAACCGACGACGACGTCATCGACGTGCTGCTGGCCCAGCACGCACGCATCGAGGAACTGTTCCGCACCGTGCTGTCCACTACCGGCGACGAGAAGCGGAAGGCATTCGACGACCTCGTGCGGCTGCTCGCGGTGCACGAGACCGCCGAGGAGGAGATTGTGCATCCCTACGCTCGGCGAGCCATCGAGGCCGGCGGGCCGGTGGTCGACGACCGGCTCGCCGAGGAGCACCGGGCCAAGGAACATCTCGCCGACCTCTACGAGCGCGGGCTGGACGCGCCGGACTTCCGGCAGCGGTTGCTCGCGCTACGCGACGAGGTCATCGCACACGCCACCCGCGAGGAACGCTACGAGTTCACCTACCTGCGCTCCTCGGTGGACGCCGACCGGTTGCAGGCCATGGCCGCAGCGGTACGCGCCGCCGAGGCCATGGCGCCTACCCGGCCGCACCCCGGAGCCGAGTCGCCCACCGCCAACCTGCTCCTCGGGCCGCCGCTTGCCGTATACGACCGCGTCCGCGACATCGTCCGAGACAGGGTCACATACAGCTGAACACAACGCCCACGTGCCAGATGCGCCGAGGATCAGCAGTCAACAGATGACGACCGGTAGAACCAGATTCGTTGGAGCCCTGCTACCCGGGAACGACCTCGTGGCGCTACGCCCGCACGCACGCTCCGGCACTCAGAACCACCTCAACCCGACCGCCGTCGTCGACCGCCTTGCCAACGGAGTGAACCTGCTTGCTCGACTGGCTCATGCCGAGCCTGTTACCCGTACCGCAAACCGATGCGCCCCGCCCGGACCCGGCGGGGCGCATCAACCGTGTCAGCGGGCATGTGGGCGGCATCGCCATGGTGCCACCGGCCAGCCTTGGCCCTCTTGGCTTCAACAACGTGATCACTGGGCTGACTACGAAGGCCCAGAGGACGGCAACACCGGCAAGAAGTCCCAACCGTCTGGATCGCTGACGCCACCGGTCACCTGGCCAATACGACCACCATTGCGGCGAGCCTCCGACCAGCCGGATGATCCCGCCGAACACGACGTACGGCCACCAGTCGCGGGAGTCCTGCCGTTGCTGCGGGAGAGGCTGAGTCGGCTGGTTCCACGCCGCAGGTACCGCCACCACATGACGGCAGTCGGGCCCTAGCGGTGGTGGGGTGCGGGGTGTCGACTCAGCCATCATGGGACGCCCTCCGACGTGGTGCGCTGCTCGGCTTCAGCTTGGACCGGGCGGGACTGCGGTGGACGGCACACACCGGTCGGCGGAGCCGCGCTTGAGGCTTCGACCGCCGCCTCATCGTTTGCGACCGGTCCTGCCGGGTTTCCCCGAGGGCCAGCGGCGGGAACCCGCGGTGGTGCTGGGTGAGCGAGAACCGGGGGTGGCGATGTGGTCGCGGGTGGGGTCGGCGCATGCTCGTGGGTAGCGCAACCTCCATGATCGTGGGGCCGTGGGCGGCCGACTGGAACCGCCGTCACACCTTCGGGCCCGGTTACGGGCCGCACGCGCGGTAGCACGGCACGGCGGAGGTGGTCAGTGGAAGCTGGCTGGGGCTGCTGATGCTGTGGCTGCTGGCCCGCCGTCCCCGGCCCGAGCAACGACTTGCGATCACGGTCGCGGCGCTGCTGCCACTGCTGCGGTACGGCCCGTTCAACCTCACGCTCGCTGTGCCGCGAACATCCCCTTCGAGGAGGGCGCCCGCCCTATCCGGCTATTAGGACTGCCGGCTTCCTTGATGACTTAGGACGTCGTTGTCGGGCTGGCCCTTGTGGGCTTCTGGCTGGAGCGGTATGCGGGTCGACCTGGGGCTGACGTCACCGGAGTCGAGTTAGATCCATTCGACTGGGTATGTCCCGTCTGTGCTGGTGAGGAACTGGTCGATGTCGTCGGCGCGTAGCGGTGGGGGTAGCGGGTGACGCGGGGGGAGCGCCTGGTAGGCGGGCTGGTAGCGGAGGGTGCTTCCGGCATCGACCGGATACGCCTGCTCGTCGACGCCGATGAGGCCGCCGCTGATGTGGGCCCGCGAGTCGGCGAGGTCGCGCCACTGCTTGGTGGGTACCACCCCGGGTGAGCACAGGCCTTGGGAGAAAAGGTTGATGTGGATGTGGTCGTATGGTGCGGCGCCGTCGAGGTAGCGGCGCAGATCCTCGTACGAGGGTGTCATGTTGAACCTCAGCCAGAAAGGCACGGCTCCGTGCCGTAACACCCACAGTGGATCCCACTGCACGTACGACTCGGCGAGCAGCCGGTTGCCGGGCAGGCCGCGTCGGTGGTACCACCACCGGTACAGGTCGGCGACGAACGGGCTGAGCTGCTGGGGTTCCGCTGTGACCAGCCGGCGCAGCCGGTAGCCGTACCGCTTGGCGAGGTGTTCGACGTCGGGGCGCAGTGCCGGGTCGAAGCCCCACTCGGCTTCGGGCCGGCGGGTGTCCGGTTGCGGCGGCTGCCACCGCCGGTGCGGTGAGCCCTGGCGGGCGAGGTATTCGGCGATCCGCTCGCGGCCGTTGAAGTATTCCTCTTCGGGAACGCCGCCGAGTGCGCCGAACTGGAAGTAGGTGCGGTCGGCCACCTGGGTGGTGCGCCAGTCACGACTGCATTCGAGGAGGATGATGGTGCCGCCGGGGATGAGCCGCTCGGCGAGGAAGCGCTCGTATGTCGGGCCGAGCCGTAGACGCTTGAGCCGCAGGTAGGCCATCCGCTCGAGCATCGGCCGGTCCTGGGCCGGGTCGTGCATGTGGTAGACGGCGAGGTCCGGATTGTCCCGGGCGACCCGGGCGGCCAGCGGCGCGATGGCGCGCATCGCGCCGGTCGGGTCATCGGGATGGCTGGTGCGGTCGCGCAGGGCGACGAGCACCGTCTGCGGCAGGTACGGCGCGCCCAACGCGGCAGCCAGGTGCAGGCCGCCTCCGCTGGCCGCGCCGATCACCACCGCCGGATAGGGTCCGTCCGGGTACTGCCGTGTCGCCCAGTATGCGAGGTCCTCGGCCCGGACCTGGCCGACACGGTCCAGTGGGATGCCCTGCAAGGCGCCCATCTCGATGAACATCCGCCGCCGCAGCGGGGCGGGCAGCGCGGACAGCGCGTCGGCGAGCCGGGCGGAGCCGGGGCCCACGGACATGCCGCGGTGGTCCTTGCCCCGCAGGAACCGGCCGAGGGCGCGGACCATGTTCACCGACGAGTCGAAGTCGGTGACCAGGCGCGCCACGCGGGCCCGTTTGTGGTCGATCCTCACGACGACGCCTCCGTCTCCTCGAGGAGCAACCGGGTGATCCGTGCCAGCTCGTCGGGGGCCGAGTAGTTGAGAGTGTGGCCGGCGCCGGGTACTTCGGCGAGACGGCGTCGGGCAGTGCGGCGACGACCTCCTCGGCCCACGGCCTCGACACGATCGGGTCGCGGGAGCCCCGCACGACCACGGCCGGCGTACGCACGTGGCGCAGCTTGCGTTCGATACGGTCACCGAGCAGGTAGTTGAAGGTCGCCCGCAACCGACGCGGCCCGCAGTCCAGGTAGTCGCGGGCGATGACGAGGCTCAGAGTCGGGCGTTCCAGCCGGCTGTTGGCAAATGTTCGCAGGAGCTGGCGTAGCGGTGAGCGAGTGTGCCGGTCCACCGTCGGCCCGTTGAGCACGACCGGACCGAGCAACTGCGGGGCGTGCACGGCGAGGTCAACGATGACCTGACATCCGCTGGAGTTGCCCACCAGCAGTGCGCCGCCGCGTCCCGTCGCCCGTAACCAGTCGGCCAGTGCCAGGGACAGCCCCCGGACGTCCAGCGCCTCGCGTGGGCCGGGCGTGCGGCCGAAGCCGGGCAGGTCGGGGGCAGCCACCCGCGCCGCGGGCGCCAGGCGCCGCGCGAAGGGCAGGAAGTAGCGGTGGGAGCACCCGAGGCCGTGCACGCACACCACGTCGGGTGCGCCCGGCGGGCCGAGGACGGCGGCATGCATCCGCGTACCCGCCGCCGCAGTGAACTGGGACCGCCCCCAGCCGCTCATCTCAGTAGCCGGCGACCCGCGGCCGTGGTCACGGCCAGTAGTACTGCCGCTGCGGTCCCGGCCAGGCGCAGCGCTGCCCGCGGGCTGCGATCCCAGCCCCCATGCGCCGACCCCGACCCCCCGGCCGGCTGATACAGATTCCCGACGCTGGCGGGTGCGGGCCGCTCCCGCGACAGGTGCGTCCGGTCGACCTGGACGGCCATGAGCTTCTCGACCAGCCCGGGCGTCAGCCGGGACTGCATCACCAGTGCGCGACCGGCCGAGCCAACGACCACCTCCCGCCGGGGCAGCCGCACCAGGTTCACGATCGCCCGCGCGACCCGCTCCGGCGGGTAGACCGGCGGCATCGCCCGCACAGCCCGACCTGTGTAGTTCGCCGCCTGCTGGAACAGCGGAGTGTCGATCGTCGCCGGCAGCACGGTACACACCTCGACCCCGCGTACGCCTTCCACCTGCAACTCCTGCCGAAGGCTGGCGCTCAGCGCCCGGATCGCGAACTTCGCCATGGTGTAGGCGTGCGTGTACGGCTGGGACACCACGCCGACAATCGACGACACGTTGACCAACACGCCGCTGCCCTGCTCCCGCATCACCGGCAGCGCGGCCCGCGCCCCATGCACGTAGCCCATCACATTGACGTCAAGAACCCGCCGGAAGTCCTCCAACGGTACGTCCTGAAACGGGCCGAACACGCTCACCGCGGCGTCGTTGACCCACACATCGATACGCCCGTACCGCTCCAGCGTCCGCCGCGCGAGTTCATCGACCGCGGCGGCGTCGCTGACATCTGTCGGCACCGCCATCGCCTGCCCACCACCGGCCACACACTCCTGTACCACCTGCTCCAGCGCGTCACCCCGGCGAGCGGCCAACGCCAGAGCGCAGCCCCGACCGGCAAACGCCCGAGCGGTCGCCCGCCCGATGCCACTGGACGCCCCGGTGATCACAACAACCAGATCCCTGGCCCGCATGTCCGGCGGTTACCCCACACCAAGGGCGTTAAGCCGCCACCCGCCGATCAACGCGACCCTGAGCCGAAAATTCGTGTTGGCCTTTCGGCTGTTACGAGATCAACCGGAGTACTTCCCAGGGGTGGACCACCTACCGGAGGACTTCCGTGCACCCGTGGCGCAACTTCGGTCGTCGGCTGGTACCGCCGTTCGCCGGTCAGTAGGTGACGACCGTGCGAGCGCCGGGGTCAGTGGCCTGACCGAATGGTCAGCAGGCCGACCGACTGATTCGGTCCCCTCGCCTTGCGAGCCTTTGGTTTGAGCTGCTCCTGCGCCCGAGCACCCCTCGGCATCCGGCTGTAGGCGACACGACCTGTCAAGGTCGGCGACGCGCGCGTCTGCCTGGTTGGAGCTGTCGCGCCGCCAGGGCGACGCCGATGCCGGTCATGGCGGCGATGACGAGGGCAGCCGGGCGGCGGCGAGCTGCGGAGCGAACTCTCGCGGTCACGTGCCGGATCGAACGGACGGCGGCTGGGCCTGCCTGCGTTGCGGCAGCTTCGCCGCTGCTACGGAACTTCCCCGTGTTCCGCATCGCGCGTTGGCCCAGTGCATTGCCGCGTTGCTGCAAGCCGCGCGCGGCGCGAGTGAGGCCTGTGCTGTCCGCTCGTTGCCGTGCCGTCCGCAGCACTGTCGCGCTAGTACCGCGCATCGCCTGGGCCGCATCTGTCAGCTGGTGCCGGACGCGACCCTTGATCTGGCGGGCGCTGTCTCGGCCCCGCGCCTTCACGTCCGTCTTGGCTGCCAGCGCCTGTACCGTGTCGGCCAAATCAGCGCGGGTTCTCTCGATGTCCGCGCGGGTGCGGTCCGGGTCGCTGCTCTCGCTCGCCGTCATCGCCGTCTCCCCTCCTTGGCGGCCTGCTGCACCGACTCGACGTCCTTGCGCACGCTGTCCAACGTCGGCTGCGGCGCAAGGGGCCTCACCCGGCTGGTCTGCTTCTTCCCGGACAGCGCGAGCAGACCAGCCACCGCGAACAGGACCAACGCCACGACCAGGGCCGCCAGCCACGCCCACATGACCGTTGCCAACAGCAGAATGAACGCGGCGACGAGGGCGCCCCCGCCGTACAGCGCCACCCCGCCCGCGCCGCCGAACATCGCCGCAGCGAAGCCGGCGCGTTTGCCTTTGCCGGTCAACTCCGCGCGGGCCGAGGCCAGCTCGTCGCGCACCAGCCGGCTGATCTGGTCGGCGGCACGCTCGATGAGTTGCGCCACCGTAGCCTCTGCCGCCGGCTCCTGTGCCTTCCGGTCGCCATCGGGCACGCCATTCATGCGTCACCTCCTAACAGGGGGTTTGCGAGCCGAGCGGGATGCGGCGATCAGGCGCTGTGCCACCTTCCGCGCCATGTCCGGCCGCGGTGCAATCTGCTTGGGGCAGCCCGCGTCAGCGAATGGCTGCTGCCGAAGAGACGGCGTGACCGCTCGCGCCGGTCGCGACGGTGCTCAACGACGGCGCTTCGACGCTTTCAGCGACGGAAGACCCGCTGCCCGGAGCGGGAAGATCGCCCACCGCTGCGTCACCTCGGGCGCGCCGGCTCGCACGCACAACGGCCACCGTAGCCGCCGCCGCTGTCAGGACCATCGCCGCTGCCTGCAGCAGCGGCCATTTCCTGCTTCCCCTACGTCTCACGTCGCACGCCCTCTCCTTGCGTCTCAGCCTGGCTCCACCCATCGTGCAACCGAGAAAAAGACAAAGAGCGGCATTGCGGATGCTTGTAACCCGTTCGTGCATCGCACTCCATACCGGCAAGGAACGGGCTTTCTTCACGAGATGGACCGTCCTGGACATTGCCACTACTGGAAACGGTCGTCCTGCCTTCGGGGTGTGTTGTCAGAAACCGGCTGGCAGCCACCGAGGCGGGCGGATCGTGTGACCCGCCCGCCCGCCCGTCCGACCTCGCCGGGGCGATACCCGCCTCACCGCCGGCGGCGGCTGGGCTCCGGGATGTTCGCCTCGACCTCCTCGTGGCGGACCTGCTCGTCGATCGGCTGGTCCTCGACCACCTCGTTCTTGGCCAGGCGGACCCGCTCGACCGGCACCCGGTCCTTGGCCACCACGGGACGTTCGGCGCGCAGCTGCATCTCCTGCTGCGCCTCGCCCATGTCGGCGCGAACCCTGCCCGCGTTCTCGGCGGTGATCGGCTCGCGCTCGACGTACACCTCGTCGTGCTCGACCGGCACGGTGGTGTGCACGTTCTCGGTGACCACGTTCTTGCGCAGTACCACCTTGCCGGCGGGCTGGCTTTCGGTGCCCACGCGCAGCCGCTCCTCGGAGCGGATCAGTTCCTCGCGGCCCTGCGGGGCCTGCTGCGGCTGCATCCGGTAGTGCGCGTACAGCTGCGCGGTCTGCTCGGCGTTCAGCGGAGTATTGGCGCCAGGCGGCACGCTCGGGGCGCTCTGGACGGTTGCCTTGTCGTAGGCGACCTTCAGCCGCCCGTCCTGCATCTGCGCGTTGCCCAGCGGGGCCATCGGCTCCTGGCGACCACCGGTTTGCACGCTGACCCAGGCCGGGTAGCCCGCAGTGGCCCACACCTGGCCGACACTGCCGATCTTGGCACCCGACTGGTCCTGGACGTCCTGGCCGTACAGCGAACGCACCTGCTGTTCAGTGAGTTGCACCGGTCGTCCTCCTCTCGCGCACCACCCGCGTACCCGGCCACCCCCTGGCCATTCTGTGCCCCTGGCGTCTATCGAAGTGAGGCACGGGCCATCGGCGGCCAGGCATAACGCCCCCAGATGTGGTCAATCGCGGCCAACCTTGCAATTGCGAGGGAAGGAGCTGACATGACCAACGCCTTATCCCATCCAACCGGCGACAGCCGGCCCCGCCACAGCGGCGAAGACAAGCCCGGCCGCCGCCTTCGCCCTGGTGTTCAGGGTCGCCGCCCTGGTCTGCGTGCTGACCGCCGTCTTCGCGCCCGTGGGACTGGTGCTAGGGATCATCGGGCTCATCCTCGGTCTCGTGGCACTGCGGATGACCCGACGCCCGGGGGTGACCGGTCGTGGCGTCGCCATCGGCGGCCTGGTCCTCAGCCTGCTCGCGGTCCTGGTAGCCATCGCCTTCGCCGCCGGTGTCACCACCTTCCTCAATAACGAAAAGGCGGTGGACCGACTCGAACACCAGGTCCAGGACCTCCGCGACAAACTGCGCCACTAAACCACCGCATTCGCCTGCGCCTTGACCGGGACCAGCCGGTCAGCCGAACGCCCCTACTGATTCCGAAAATGACCAGGGCCGGTGGCAGGCGGCTCACCTTGCGGCTTCGGCACGATGGGTACCCTCAAGGCCGGCATCGCCGTCGCCGGCGCCGCCACCACCGCCGCATACGCGGGAAGCGGATCGGTCAGATCGCCGCAGAGGCACACCAACGAGGCGACCAGATCGAGGTATGCCCACCATCCGATCACCCCAACCACCAACAGAGATCGCAACCTGGCAGCTCCGGCAACGCCTGGCCCAGTACCTCGTCCCCGTGCTGGCCGGCCCATACCTCGTTGTGTCACATCTCGGGACCGGGGCCGGGCCGGCTAACGACCAGGCGCCGGGATCGAATGCGCCGACCTGCTATGCACCCAGCGAGGCAATAATCCAGGCGTATCCGGCGCCCCCATCGCCTACTACCGACAGCCCGGCGGCGCTTGGACGCGCTCAGTGGTAGCAGTAGCGAAGCATCTCGAGATGATCTCGCTGCGTTGGACGGTGCACCCGTCGGGCTGGAAGGCGACAGGAGCCGACCGGATCATCGTGGCCGTCCTCAACGGGCGTGGCAGCCCGGCTAGGGTGTGCTACTGCCCGATGACCGGCAGGGAACGCCGACCCGCTGCGCCGGATCCTGCCAATCCTGACGAGCCGCTTCCAGGTGGAGGCCTCCCGAACCACCCGAACTGAGACGCCGGAAGCCCTGCAACGACTACCTCTTCGCCAGGGCCTGTCGGGAATCCGCGAGTCGGCGCGGCGTGCCGGCGGACCGTCCGGGTATGCGGGCGTTCGCAGTTTCGTGCGACAGGAGGGACATCATGCAGAAAACCCTCGCGGTCGACCAGGTCAACATCAGCAGCGCCCTGGTCGATCTGTGGCGGTCCGTGCTGCTCTTCGTTCCGAAGGCGGTCGCGTTCATCGTGATCCTCGTGATCGGTTGGCTCGTCGCCCGAGCCGTCCTGAAGATCGTGGACAAGGTACTGGAACGGGTGGGCTTCGACCGCGCAGTCGAACGCGGCGGCGTGAAACGCGCACTCGAACGCAGCAAGTACGACGCCAGCGACATCCTGGCCCGACTGGCGTACTACGCGGTCCTGCTGTTCACCCTGCAGTTCGCCTTCGGGGTCTGGGGACCAAACCCGATCAGTGACCTGATCCGCGGCGTCATCTCGTGGCTGCCGCGGGCCTTCGTGGCGATCGTCATCGTGATCGCCGCCGCCGCCATCGCCAACGCGGTCCGGGACCTGATCACCAGTGCGCTCGGCGGGCTCTCGTACGGCCGGGTGCTGGCCAATCTGGCGGCGGTCTTCATTCTGGCGCTCGGCGTGATCGCGGCGCTGAACCAGGTGGGCATCGCCACCACGGTCACCATGCCGGTGCTGATCGCGTTCCTCGCCACGGTGGCCGGCATCCTGATCATCGGTGTCGGCGGTGGCCTGGTGAAGCCGATGCAGACCCGCTGGGATCGGTGGCTCGACCGCATGGCGGAGGAGTCCCGGGCCATCCGCGAGCAGCGGCAGGCGCAAGGCGCCGGCCGCGCCGACTACGAGCGGCAGATGGCCGACCGGGGCGCACAGCCCACCCAGGTGATGCCGGAGTCGTCGATGTCCGGCACCCGAGGCGGGGCATTGCGGCAGTACCAGTCCGGCAACGTGAGCGACGAGACCCAGCAGTTTCGCCGGCCAAACCCGTGAGGAGGGGCATGCGAGGGTGTGCCCGCAGTTCGGCTGCGGGCATGCCCCTCGCCGGAAACCTCATCTCGGCGCTTCCCGACGGCGCTTCCGCCGGCCAAGGTAAGTAGCTCGCCATTCCCGCTGGCCGACTCGTCTGGCCGTCGCGCGCGGCGCCCAGCACGATCCACCATCCACGCGCCGCACGGACAGCCCGGCCCGCCACCCGTTCGCCTGCCGCAACGTAATGACATTAGCGAACACAGGGGACCAAGGTACCAACGGCGCGATCCAGACCCGTTCAGACGCATCAACACCCGACGGTCCCGGCCATCCGCGCGACCCTCGCACACCTCTACAGGGGATAACCCTCGCTCGGAGTCCGCGACGAGCGGGCGCGGCTGGATGACTGCTGGGCGACGGGGCGACGGACATCCGCTGCTGTCGGCGGCGGCCCCCTGATGGTCCGTCGCCCCGTCACCACACGCCGAAGGGCGGGGCGGCAAGGACGCTAGACCTGCCGACGCGGGAACCCCTTCGGGCGACATGGTGGGAGCGGCGGGCCCGGCACCACTTCCGCGCCCGCCGCTCCAACGCCCGTGACAGTACCGACCGGTGCCGTGCGCGGGCAGGCCGTTGGGCCCTGGTCACCCGGCCGTGTGACGCAAGCCAGATCACGAAAGGAAGCACGCCCTGAAGGAGGGCCAAGCCGGCGGCCAGCCACCCGTCGACCTTGGGGTGGTGTGCCCTGCGGGCCAGCACGAGCGCCACCGGCAAAGCGGCGAGCAGGTAGCGCAGCAGACTCTTGTACACCGGTGGACCCATGGACAGCGGCACCAGCACCATGATCAGGCCTTACACGACGTAGAAAGGTGGATCCGGCGGACGCCGGCGACTGCTTGCTGGGCTCATCACCCAGAGGTCGCAGGTAGCCCAGAGGTCGCAAGGTTCGGTCCTGTCGTCGCTACTCGTCGCGAGGACCCGGAGGCACATCCGGCCGTTCGCCGTATTTGTGGCTTCTCGTCTCATTCATCTGGCATGCCGCGGTTGTCCTTCTCGGCGAAGATGAGGGCATGTCTGCATGGAACAAATGGTGGGGCCGTCTCGCCGCGGTCCTTGGTGCGGTCGTGCTCTCGGTGTTCGTACCCGTCACGGCCTGGGCATCGGGGACCGGCGAGCGGGTGATGGAGGCCGCCGCGCGCAGGCCGCGCGGTGGCGCAGGCCTGCTCTGCTGCCTGGTGGTTATCGCCGTGGTCGTGCTACTGGTGCTGTGGCTGATACGCCGCCGGCGGGGCAGGCCGCGCTGACACCGGTCGGGCCGGACAATGCGGCCAGCGCCCGGCTACCAAGCGCCCCCCGGGGTCGCCGGTCACTCCGCCAGAGCCGCGTTCGCCCAGGGATGAAGCGGGCGGTGGCCGGAAGGCGTTCACCCGGACGAGTGACCATCCCGGATATGACCCGCCGGATCCAACGCAGACCGGGTCTGTCACCGGCGTTGGAGCAGGCGGCCCCACCAGGGTGCTTCCCCACTTCGGGGCAGCCCGCCCCCACGACAGCACAGCAACGGGCACGTTCGGGTCTGCCGAGGCGGCAACACGCCAGTCCTGACGAAGCGTGAAGACTTCAGCCGCGCTCGCCTCACCATCGACGACAAGCGACGCCGATTCCCGGCCTTCCAAACTGGCCTCTATCCGCACGACCGCTTCCGGATGGTTCACCGCATCGGCAGCGGCCACCGGCTCGGCAAGGCCAACCACCGGCCCCAGCCGAGCCATCGGCTCGAGGGAACCCACCCGGACATAACCCTGGGTCGATGGAGTATGCCTCGCGGCCATGCGAACCCGGGACCCCATCGCCAAGCCCCACATGGACCAGCTCGAAATCCACCGGACAAGCCGGGACGGAGGGGACCCTCGTCGGACGAGCAGCCACCGAGCAGCCACACGTCCATAAGGGACGGACAAATGAAAGGTCTGACCCGCGTTTCCGCGGGTCAGGCTCTTATGATCTTGTGCGCCCGAAGGGACTCGAACCCCTAACCTTCTCACAGATCCGTAGTCAGATCCTGGCGCACACACGAGTCCGCCCACAACCGTTTCAGTCCGCTGACGTCCGGCTACGTCTCCGCAGGTCCAGGCGCTACGCGCAGGTGACACTCCCGGTCGTCGATTGATTATAGGGTTCCGCGCTGGTCCTTCAGTCCGGCTGCGTCCCTGTCCGTCGGTGCCAGTTTCCCGACGTCCGAGCAGCCACCGAGCAGCCAGGGATCGCCGGGCGCGTCCCGGCCACGCTAATGCTGATCGTCTCCATCGGTCGGAGGAGCGATCTGGGGCTGGTCGCTATTGGCGGTGGGAAGGGTGGGCGCGTGGCGTGTCCGGCGTCGTCGGAGGACGGCTCGCATGGTTGAGATGCAGGTGCCTCGAGCGACATCGATCTTGTCTCGCGGGTAGCGGACCGGCAGGTTCATGTCGGCGTCGGTGGTGAGCACCGGCTGCTGCCACGCTTGCCGCATCTGCCCGCCGGCTTGAGTCTTGGTGGCACGGACAAGCGCGACGTAGCTGGCGGCGACCTCGGGTGCCTCGATCTGCAGGAGGGCCTGGTGGTACGCCAGCCGAGACTGGATCTTGCTGACCTCGTCGGTGAGGTCATAGCGAGCCTCGGGGGTGTCGCGGCGGCGGCGGATCCGGTAGGGCATCTCGGCGTAGTCCTCGACGGCGTTGAGTGCCTCGGCGAACGCCTTGGCCTGCCGTTCCCTGCGGGTTGCGCGCTGGTTGAGCGTGTAGGTGACCGATGCGGAGATGACACCGCCGAGGATCGCGATCACGGCGACGATGACGACCGCCGTCTGCGCGGCCGTCCAGCCGGATTGCGCGGCTTGGGCGTAGACCATGTGCTGTCACCTCCCTGGGTTCGAGGAAGTCCGTGCGGTGCGTCCTCAAGCAGCCACACCCCGTCGTTCTGGCGCCAGTAGTTCTCGAGGAACAGGTGCTGGCGGGTCAGCTCGACGAGTTCGAGCAGCCCCTTGTCGTCGGTCCACCGGCGCTGCGGCGGGTCCAGCGGCATCCACATGCACAACGCGCCGTCGTCGGCATCCGGTGCTTGGAGATGCCCCCCGGCTTGGCGAAGACCCGGGGGTAGTCCTCCGGGGCCAGCCCGTATGTGTTGTACGGCGGCAGTTTGTGGAAGCGGATCGTCACGTCGACCGGCTCCGGGTCGCCGACCACCTCCAGCGCCTCGATGCGGTAGACGAGGATCTCGCACTGCCCGGTGTAGCAGGACGGGTCGAGGATGTGCTGGTGCGACAGGGCGGGTCCCAGCCGCCGCCGGGCGGCGGCTTCCAGTGGGACCCACCACGACGCTCGCCGGCCGTACCAGTCGGTCACCGGGGCGACCACGCCCGCGCGGGGGTGTCCGGCGCCGGGACGATGAGGCTGGCGGCCGACGCGCCGGTGGTCAGCAGCGCCTGCTCGGCCATCTGCGCGCCCTGGTCGCTGTCGGCGACCACGTGCGGCAGCACGCTGTGCAGGGCGTGCTGGGCCAGTGCGGGCCGGCCGGCCTGCTCGTGTTCGATGGCCGCGGCCACCTTGTCCCGTGCCAGCCCGAGCCGCCAGGCCGCGCCCTCGCGGGTAGTCCCGGACGGCAGCTTGATCTTGCCCACGACGTCCGCCGGGTCGTCGGTGAGCCCGGCGGCCATCTCGTCGGCGGCGTGGGTGAAGAAGTCGTGCAGCGCCTGCAGCAGGGGCCGCTTCTCGTCCGCGATGCAGCCCAGAGCCAAGGCCTTGATGTTCCAGGAACACAGCGGCTTGCCGTGGTGGGCACGCCAGTGCTTGAGCAGCCGCACCGTGCGGGCAAACACGTTGCCGGTGTCCTCGTTGGCCTGCAAGACCAGCTCGGTGTGCTCCTCCGGGTGCGCCCGGTCCCACCCGGCGGCGATCGTGGTGTTCGGGATCCACAACCCTTCGTCCGGGTGGTCCAGGGCCACGATCACGTCGGCGGTGAAGTCCTTCTCGCCCGCGGTGACCGGCGCGCCGAACCGCACCAGCACGGACCTCTTCTGGCCCTCGACGGTGACCGTCAGGTTGTCGAACTCGTCCTTGAGGTGCTCCCGAATCGCGTCGCGGGCCTGCTCCATCAGCGGCAACGGCCCGGCACCGTTCGGGCCGTACCCGGCCACGTCGACCACGACGCCGAGGTCAACGTCGGTCAGCGGCGTGTTCGCGTCACCGTGCGCGACCGATCCGTTGATGTACGTGCGGGCACCGGGGAACGCGTCGAGCAATGCCGCGCAAAGCAGCCCTCGGCGCCTGCGAGCCTCACGCAGTTCCTCCAGTGTCACCTCAAGGGTCTTGCGGCCCTCTTCGAGCTGTTCCTCCAGCGACATCGCGGTCCTCCTTCTCCGGCCGGAAGCCGGCCATGGCCGAACCCCGCAGGCACAGCAAGAAGGAGGCGCGGGTGAGAAAGTTCGCCCGGCGGCGCCATCATCTGCCGCCGGCAACCTTCACCGGGTATGTTCCTGGGTGCGAATCAAGAAACGGCCCCGTAGCCAGTCGCCCCCGTGCGCCCGTGGCTGCGGGGTCTTCTGCTGACCGCCAGCCTAACCGGCACCACCGACACTCCCCCGCTGCCACGACGCGAGAGACCATCGCATACCGCGGGAGGCCCGCCGTGAGCCGAGGGCATCGAGCCAAACATCATCTGTTGCCTGCGGCGGCAGCCGTCGTTGCCTAGGCCCGGTCGACGTGGCCGGCGTGCGGGCGAGCGACCAGCTCGGTCACGGCGGCCACTCAGGACAGGGTTGCGAGGTACCGCTCGGCGTCGAGGGCGGCGGCGCAGCCGGTGCCGGCGGCGGTGATGGCCTGCCGGTAGGTGCGGTCGACAAGATCGCCGGCGGCGAAGACGCCGGCCAGGTTGGTGCGGGTGCTCGGAGAATCGACCTTCGCGTAGCCATCGGCATCGAGGTCGACTTGGCCGCGGAACAGCTCACTGCGCGGGTCGTGGCCGATGGCGACGAACACACCGCTGACGTAGCGACGACGCCATCGCGGCCGAGGATCTCCTCGATGACGCTGTTCCCGGCGACGCTGATCTTGTCGTTGGTGAGGGCGCGTTTGCCGAGCGCACTGGCGGTGGCACTGCTGCCACCTCCGGCACCAGCCCGATCCACGCATCGAAATAGGATGCGTCGAGTGACGTTCGACTTCATCGAGAAGCGGCCCGGACCGGGTGACCGGTTGGTCTGGTTTCCGTTCGCGGACAACGACGACTTCAACCCGAGCTGGTGGAACCACCGGTCGTTCTACGGCGAAAGCTCGTACACCTTGCTGGAGGTCCACAGTGATGGGGTCGAGGTGGCACGGATCGAGCTTGATTCCGACGTCGCGATCGATCACTACGTAGGAACCCCTCAACTCGGCGACACAGCACTTGAGATCCAACTCATCGAGGTAGCGGCTTCGCAGCGACGCCGAGGCGTCGGAACCAAGATCATGCAGGCGCTAGTGGCAAGGCATCCCGAACGACGGCTGCTCGCGTTCAGCGAGGAAGCCGACGACTTCTGGGCGTCGCTAGGATGGGCGCGATACGACCACCCGGAGGGCCCCCGGTTTAGCCGCCCGCTGTTCATACAGACGGCAGCGGGAGCCTGAGGCGCAGGTCTTCGAAGCACCAGGCCGGCACGGACTGAGCAGACTCCCGCTGGCCTGATCGTTGCAGTCATCGCTTGATTAGCCGAAGCGCGGCCGAGTCAGTTGGTTCCGGCGACGTCTGGGTGGACGCGGATCTTGGGCGCTGCCGCATCGACTCGTCAGGTGCTCCAGCTGATATGGGCAAGCGCTACCGCCAGCGGTGCGGCTCGCGAGGTCCCTCACGTCGTGAAAAGCTCTCGCACCGCCCGGCTGCCTGGTTAAATCCCGGCGGCCGGTAGCGGGAGGGAATCACGGTCACTGCAGCGGCTTCGTCGCGGTGATGTCGGCGGCTTGCTTGAGCGCCTGACGCAGGCGTCCGATCGGTGGCACACCTGACAGGCCAGGGCCGTCGCGGTAGAGGCGGCAGGCCATGGCGGGGCGGTGGTGGGGTGCGGCGAACGGGTCCGAGCCGTCGATGAGAAAGCTGGGTGAGCCGAGGAAGCCGAGCTGCTCAGCCTCGGCCTGGCTGGTCACCACTCGAATGGTGACCGGCACCGCCGGCAGGCCCACCTCGTCGAGCGCGCGGCGCAGCACGGCGGCGGCCCGACCTTCGTTCGGGCAATCCTCGACCACCAACAGCTGCACCTTCACAAGCCCATCTTGCTCTTGGTCGGGCATGCCCGCCACGGTCCAGCCGATGACGACCGCGAAGGCGAGCAGCACGGCACCGCCGGCGTAGACGGCGGGCAGGCCGAGGAGGTCGGCGGTGATGCCACCGAGGGCGAGGGACATCAGGCGACCGAGTTGCCACGTGAGGTCGAAGCCAGCGAACACCCGGCCGCGGGGCGGACGAGGTATCCGCAGGCCCAGCAGGAACAACGCCGAGACGGCGAAGCTCACGGCGTTGATCAGAAAGGCGGGGGTGTAGCCGGCGGTGGCGACGAGGACGCCAGCGGCGAGCACGATCTGCGACAGCACCGCAGCGGTCCAGATACCGCTGTTCACGGAGACGAGTTCATCGTCGCCGACCAGAACGGGCAGCACCGCCCCTGCGGCGGGGTTGAAGAACACTGCCGCAGCCGACATCCCGAACGCCACCGCGTAGATCGCCGCGGGGCTACCGGCGAGCAGGGGCAGCAGCGCGGCGAGCACCATACGCGCGACGTCGGCGGTAACCATGACCCGCCTCGGGCCGATACGGTCGACGACCGCGCCGGCGAGCGGGGCCAGCAGCAGCACCGGCATGATCTCGGCCGCGACCGCCGGTGACACCGAGACCGGAGCCGGTGACGTCGAAGACCAGCAGGCTCAACGCAACCGTGTTGAACGCATCCCCTCACGCCGAGGTGGTTCCCGCCGCCCATAGCCGCCGATAGCCCGGCTCGGCGAAGACAGCGCCAAGACCAGAGCGAGACTTGGTGGCCTCAGACAACTCCAACCCCTAGGCGGCGACACCGCAGACGATCACATCGTCGACACTACGGCGGCCGGGTGGTCGACGTTGCTGTCCTGCCTGCGGGCCTTGAGCACCTCCGACCGTGACCGGACGGCGCCAACCGAACAAGCAGGGATTTGCCTGATCGTGACTCGCTGGGCGCCTCTGGAGGGCGACAAGCCCCCGAACCGATCTCAACGGCCGGTATCACAGGCGGGTGAGGCGGTGGTCGAGGGCGGTGTGGCGGCGGCCGGCGCCGATGGTGCGTACGGCGGCGGCGAGAGCCCGGCGGGAGCCGACGAGGACGACGAGCTTCTTGGCGCGGGTGACGGCGGTGTAGAGCAGGTTGCGCTGCAGCATCATCCACGCGCTGGTGGTGAGGGGGATGACGACGGAGGGGTATTCGGAGCCTTGGGAGCGGTGGATGGTCATGGCGTAGGCGTGGGCGAGTTCGTCGAGTTCGTCGAAGTCGTAGTCGATGCTCTCGTCCTCGTCGGTGCGCACGGTGAGGGTCTGCTCTTCGGTGGAGAGGGCGGTGACGATGCCGAGGGTGCCGTTGAAGACGCCGGCTTGGCCCTTGTCGTAGTTGTTGCGGATCTGGGTGACCTTGTCGCCGACGCGGAACACCCGCCCACCCATCCGCCGTTCCGGTTGACCCTCCCGGTGCGGGGTGAGGCGCTGCTGGAGCAGGGTGTTGAGGGTGCCGGCACCGGCGGGGCCGCGGTGCATGGGGGTGAGGACCTGCACGTCCCGCCGGGGGTCGAGCCCGAACTTCGCTGGTATGCGGGTGCAGGCGACATCGACGGCGAGGGCGGCGGTGGCGTCGGTGTCGTCGCATGGGAACAGGAAGAAGTCCGATATGCCTTGGAGGAGGGGTGCTCGGCCGGCGTTGATGCGGTGGGCGTTGGTGACGACGCCGGACTGGGCGGCTTGGCGGAAGATCTGCGTCAGCCGCACCCGCGGAACAGCAGGGGCGGCGAGCAGGTCCCGCAGGACTTCGCCGGCACCGACCGACGGGAGTTGGTCGACGTCGCCGACCAGGAGCAGGTGCGCGCCGGGCGGAACGGCCTTGACGAGCTTGTTGGCCAGGATCAGGTCGAGCATGGACGCCTCGTCGACCACGAGCAAATCGACGTCGAGGGGGTTGTCCCGGTCGTAGGAGGCGTCCCCGCCGGGGCGCAGTTGCAGCAGCCGGTGCACCGTGGCCGCGGGGTGGCCGGTCAGCTCGGACAGGCGTTTGGCGGCGCGGCCGGTCGGGGCGACGAGGGTGACCTTGGCCTTCTTCGCGGCGGCGAGTTCGACGATCGAGCGGACGGTGAAGCTCTTGCCGCAGCCCGGCCCGCCGGTCAACACCGCGACCTTTGACGTGAGGGCGAGGCGGACGGCCTGTTCCTGCTCGGGGGCCAGCTCGGCGCCGGTGCGGGCCTTCAACCACGCCAGGGCCTTGCCCCAGTCGACGCCTGTGAAGTGGGGCAGCCGGTCGGCCCGGTCGTGCAGCAGGCGCAGCAGGGAGCCGGCGAGGGACTGTTCGGCGCGGTGGAACGGCACCAGGTACACCGCCTGCACCGGCTCACGGTGGGCACCCGGCAGGGTTTCGCGGACGACGCCTTCGTCGGCGGCGAGGTCGTCGAGGCAGCGGGTGACGAGGTCGCCGGGCACGTTGAGGATCTTCGTGGCGTCGGCGACCAGCTGGGGTGCGGGTAGGTAGCAGTGGCCGTTGTCGGTGGCCTCGGACAGGGTGTATTGCAGCCCAGCCATCACGCGTTGGGGGCTGTCGTGGGGGATGCCGACGGCTTGGGCGATGGTGTCGGCGGTCTTGAACCCGATGCCCCACACGTCCGCGGCCAGCCGGTACGGCTCCTTGGTGACCACGTCTATGGACGCGTCGGCGTACTGCTTGAAGATCCGCACCGCCAGTGACGTGGACACCCCGACGCCTTGGAGGAAGACCATCACCTCTTTGATGGCCTTCTGCTCCTCCCACGCCGCGCTGATCTTCGCCGTACGTTTCGGTCCCAGCCCGGGCACCTCGACCAGGCGGGCGGGCTCTTCTTCGATGACCCGGAGGGTGTCGAGGCCGAAGTGGGCCACGATCCGCTCGGCGAACACCGGCCCGATGCCCTTGACCAGACCGGAGCCGAGGTAGCGCTGGATGCCCTGGATCGTGGCGGGCAGCACGGTGGTGTAGGAGTCCACCTCGAACTGCCGGCCGTACTTGGGGTGCGACGACCAGCGTCCGTGCAGGCGCAGGCTCTCGCCCGGCTGCGCGCCCAGCAAGGATCCCACTACCGTCAACAGGTCGGCGCTGCGGTCGGTGGCGACGCGGGCGACGGTGTAGCCGGTTTCCTCGTTGACGTAGGTCAACCGCTCGAGCACCGCATCCAGCACGGCAAGCGGCGGGCGGGCTGGCGCGGTCACGCCTCACATCGTGCCGCCTGGAGACCCGGCATGGACACCCGCCCAGCCGCTCGCTGGAACCGCGTACGGGTCTTGCTGGCAGACCTTGGACTGTGGTGCGGAGCGGGACCCTGGCGGGGTGGCTTGCTGCCCGTCGGAACGTCATGGATACCGCGTTTTCTGAGCCCACCGGGCGAAGCAAGCGGTTTTCGGCCGTACGGGCCCGTATGCCTGCACTCACCGCCGTCCACCGACGTGCGCTTGCGCTACGGTCGACACGCGGAAGACCACGGCGGTTGCATGAACTCTCATGCGGCTCTTGGCGCGCACACGAAATCCTCTCCCGCCGCAAGTCGGGTCTTTGCGTTGACTGGTGGGATTCCCGGCAGTTTTCAGGCACAGCCGACAGCGGGATCGGCGGAAGATCCGCGCGTGCGGGGACGACTGCCTCCGCCGGGACGCCGCGTGGTAGTGCCGGGGAAGACCCCGCGCGTGCGGGGACGACATCAGCACGTCCGACATGGGCCGCCCCCGGTCGGGGAAGGCCCCCGCGCGTGCGGGGACGATGGGAAGTTCGCGCCGTTCGAGCAGCTGATGCTGGGAAGACCCCCGCTCGTGCGGGGACGACAGGGTCGGATCCGATTCCGACCGGT
>NZ_JAEVHN010000004.1:0-53730 GCF_016803375.1 Micromonospora sp. 4G55 | reverse complement strand
TCCCGCCGGCCACCGCGTCGCCCGCACCGACGGCGCCGCCCGCGGCCACCCCCGCCGACCGGCGGCACGTCACCGCAGGTGGGTGTCCCGGGCCCGCCCGGCGGCGGGTCGATGGTGGACCCCGGAGCGGCCCCCGCGCTCATCGCCGGCGATCCCGGCGCCGACCTCTACCCGCAGCCGCCGGTGGACCCGGCCGACACGCCACAGGCCCGCCAGGTCGCCGCGCTCGGCGATGTCCAGCACCGGATCCAGTACCTGGAGAACACGCTCGCCCGGACCCGCGCCGACCTCGCCAAGGTGCGGCGCGGACCGGATCCGGTGCTGCACCTGCTGACCACCCTGACCGCCGGCGGGGACGCGGATGCGGCCTCGCCGTTGACCGTGGCGGACGCCGCGGACGTCGACGACACCCCCACCGGCCGCGCCGTCGCGCTCTCCGGCGCGATCACCGCCGGCCAGGCCGAACTCGTCCGCCGCCGGCAGGAGGAGACCCGGCTCCGGCAGGAGATAGACCGTCGGGTACGCGCCGCGCCCGCCGTGGCGGCACCGGCCCGCACCGTCGCCACGGTCGGTCGCGGCCGGCTCGGCCGACCACTGGCGGGCCGACTCACCAGCCGGTTCGGCACCCGGTTCGACCCGTACTACAAGGTCTGGCAGTTGCACCCCGGGGTGGATCTCGCCGCCCCGACCGGCACCCCCATCCTGGCGGCCGCCGACGGCCGCGTCTCGCGGGTCGGCTGGTACGGCGGCTACGGCAACTACACCTGCATCGCACACGGCCGGGCGGACGGGCAGCGACTGTCCACCTGCTACGGCCACCAGTCCCGGCTGCTGGTGTCGCCCGGCCAGCGGGTCCGCGCCGGCCAGGTGATCGGACTGGTCGGGTCGACCGGCGCCTCCACCGGCCCCCACCTGCACTTCGAGGTGCGTCTCGGCGGCCGTCCGGTCGACCCGCTGCCCTGGCTCTGAGCCGCGCGGTCACCACCACGCGCCGACTCGGCGTTCCCGAACCGGCCGCGGGTCGGCTCGGGAATCCCGTTCGCCGGCACCGGGTTCCGCCCCTACCATCGGCGGTCATGAACGACATGGGCTGGGCGGACGGCGTGACCCGGGTGGCGGTGCTCACCGGAGCCGGCATCTCGACCGACTCCGGCATCCCCGACTACCGGGGTCCGTCCGGGGTGTGGACCCGTCATCCGGCACTGGCCGACGCGTTCACCCACCGCTCGTTCCTGGCCGACCCGGCGGTACGGGCGCGGTTCTGGCAGACCTATCTCGGGCATGCCGCGTGGCAGGCCGAGCCCAACCCGGCGCACCGCGCGCTCGCCGAGCTGGAGCGGGCCGGGGTGGCGGTACGCGTCCTCACCCAGAACGTCGACGGACTGCACCAGAAGGCCGGCTCCAGCCCGCGCACGGTGCTCGAACTGCACGGCACGATGCACGAGGTGGTCTGCACCGGCTGCGGCGCGCGCACGCCCAGCGAGCGGACCCTGGCCCGGGTGGCGGCCGGCGACACAGATCCCCGGTGCCTCGACTGCGGCGCCATCCTCAAGCTGGCCGTGGTGCTCTTCGGGCAGCACCTCGACGCGGCCACAATCGGCCACGCCGAGCGGATCGCCGCGCACAGCCCGCTCATGCTCGCCGTCGGCAGTTCGCTGCAGGTCGAGCCGGTCGCCTCGCTGTGCGCGGTGGCGGTCAACGCGGGCAACCGGCTGGTGGTCGTCAACCGCGACCCGACCCCGTACGACGACCTCGCCGTCGAGGTGATCCGCGAACCGATCGGCACGGCCCTGCCCCGGATCTGCGCGGCGCTCGCCGCGCGGGCCCCGTCCGGCGCGCCTTCGCCGTAGCCGGCCGGTGGCGGCAGCCGGCGAGGCGGGGTCAGTGGCCGCGGTAGAGGGCCTCGATGTCGGCGGCGTAGCGGTCCTGGACGGCCTCGCGTTTGACCTTCAGGGTGGGGGTGAGCTCTCCGTCGGCTTCGGTGAAATCCCGGGGCAGGATGCGGAACTGCTTGATCTGTTCCGCCTTGGACACCGTCTCGTTGGCCCGGTCGACCGCAGTCTGGATCTCCTGGCGCAGCTCGGGGGCGTCCCGCAGGTCGGCCACCTCCGCGTCCGGGTGGCCGTGGGCGGCCCGCCACCGCTGCCAGGCCGGTGGGTCGATGGTGACCAGGGCCGTCACGTAGGGGCGGTCGTTGCCGACGAGCATGCACTGGCCGACCAGCGGGTGCGCGCGGACCTGTTCCTCGATCGGAGTGGGGGCGAGGTTCTTCCCCGCCGCCGTCACGATGATCTCCTTGATCCGGCCGGTGATGCGCAGGTAGCCGTCGGGGTCGAGGCTGCCGAGGTCACCGGTGCGCAGCCAGCCGTCGTCGGTGAGGGTCGCCCGGGTGGCGTCGGGGTTGTTCCAGTAACCGGAGAAGACCATCTCGCCGCGGACGAGGACCTCCCCGTCGTTGGCGATGCGGACCTCCGCGCCGGGTATCGGACGGCCGACGGTGCCGATCCGCATCGCCGAGGGCACGTTCGCCGTCACCGCCGGGGCCGTCTCGGTCAGGCCGTACCCCTCCAGGACGGTGATGCCGGCGCCGCGGAAGAAGTGCGCCAGCCGCTGTTCCAGCGGCGCACCGCCGGCGATCGCCAGCCGGCACCGGCCGCCGAGGGCGGCGCGCAACGTCCGGTACGCCAGCACGTCGCACGCGGCGCGCGCCAGCCGCAGCAGGATGTTCGGACCTCGCCCGGTGTCCAAGGCGCGGCTGTACCGCACGGCGACGGCGTCCGCGATGGCGAACAGTCGTCCCCGGTGGGTGTCCTCGGCGCGCCGTTTGGCCCTGGCGTACATCTTCTCGAACACCCGCGGTACCGCGAGGATGAACGTCGGACGGCACTTCCGCAGCTGCTCGAAGACCCGGCCCGGGTCGGCGCTGTGCACCATGGTCGTGCGGGTGCGCACCACACCCACCTGGATCAGTCGGGCGAACACGTGCGCCAGCGGCAGGAACAACACGGTCGACGCGCCCGGATGCAACAGCTCCGGCAGCACCGAGGTCGCGTTCGTGACGTCGCAGTAGATGTTGCGGTGGGTCAGCGCGCAGCCCTTCGGCCGACCGGTCGTGCCGCTGGTGTAGACGATCGTGGCCAGGTCCCCGCCGGACACCGCCCGCCGCCGCGCGTCGACCTGCCCGTCGTCGACGGTGCGGCCCTGCCCCGCCAGGGCGATCAGCCCGCCGCCGTCGATCTGCCAGGTCTGGCGCAGCGCCGGCAGGTCGTCGCGCAGGCCGGCCAGCATCGCGTCGTGCGCGGCGGTCTCCACCACACACCCCACCGCACCCGAGTCCGACAGGATCCACCCCAACTGCTCGGCGCTGGAGGTCTCGTAGACGGGAACGGTGACCGCGCCGACGGACCACAGCGCGTAGTCGACGAGGCTCCACTCGTAGCGGGTGCGGCTCATCAGAGCGACCCGGTCGCCGTGGGCGACACCGGCGGCGACGAACCCGCGCGCGAGGGTGAGCACGTCGTCGCGGAACTGCTCGCACGTCACCGGCAGCGCCCGGCCCTGCACGGACCGGCGCGCCGGCCAGGACCGGGAAATCGGATCCGGGCGGACGAACTGCACCAGGTCGGGCACCTGTCGGGCGTTGTCCCACACCATCTCGGCCAGGCCGGGCACCTGTGCGCCGGTGACCACCGGCTTGACCGTTACGTCCTGCACGACCGTTCCCCCGTTCACCGCACCATCGCCAGCGGGGCACCCGGCCATCATGACCTGACCAGCGGATCACGCGGCCCGGAACGGGAGAACTCACGGCAACGGGCCGGTCAAGATTCGGCGGGCCGGCCGCGGGGTACCGGGTGCGGGTGTCTCCTACCGGTAACAACGACAGCGCTGGCACCGTATCCGGACCGACCGCCGCCCCGACGGGGCGGAAACGGCGGCGTCGGCGCGTGCTGATCATCCTGGCCGTGCTCGCGCTGCTGGCCGGCACCGGTCTCACCGCCGGGGCGTACTACGTCGACAGCGTGCCCACGCCCAGCGACCTGGAGCTGCCGGAGTCGACCACGGTCTACTTCGCCGACGGTCGCACCCCGCTGGCGAAGCTCGGCACGGAGAACCGCACGATCGTGCCCTTCCCGGAGATGAACGACGCCGCCAAACAGGCGATCGTGGCGACCGAGGACCGCACGTTCTGGACCAACGAGGGCATCGACTTCAGCGGGGTGCTGCGCGCCGCCTGGTCGAACGTCACCGGCGGCCAGCGCCAGGGCGCGTCGACGATCACCCAGCAGTACGCCCGGGTGGCCGCCGACCTCAAGGGCGTCTCCTACTCGCGCAAGCTGCGCGAGGCGGTCATCGCGTGGAAGCTCGACGACAAGTACAGCAAGGAGGAGATCCTCGGCTTCTACCTGAACACCGTGCCGTTCGGGCGCGGCTCGTACGGCATCGAGGCGGCCGCGCAGGCGTACTTCGGCAAGACGGTGCGCCGTGACGCGCCGGCGGCGAACCAGCTGACCACGGCGGAGGCGATGGTGCTCTGCGCCATGGTGAAGCAGCCGGAGGCCGACCCGGACGACCCCGAGGGGCACCCCGGCTACGATCCGCAGCGCAGCCCCCTGGCCCGGCAGAACTCGATCGACCGGTGGAACTACATCCGCGACGGCATGGTGAAGCTGGGCTACCTGTCGGCGGACGAGGCGGCCAACCTGGCGTACCCGGACACGGTCAAGCCGCTCGATCCCGCCGCCGGCCGGTCCAACCTCGACCGGCGACCGGCCTGGTGGTCAACCACGTGCTCAGCGAGCTGCGGCAGACCGAGCCGTTCCAGGGCAAGCCCGCCGACTACATCCGCAACGGCGGCTTCAAGATCGTCACCACCATCGACAAGCGGGTCCAGGACGCCGCCGACGCGGCCGCCGACCTCCGGCGCGACACCGCCCCCGAGGCGGTCCGCGGGCAGCCGAAGAACTGGCAGGCCGCGCTCGTGGCGGTCGAACCCGGCACCGGCCGGGTGCTCGGCTACCACGGCGGCAGCGACGGCTCCGGCGCCGACTACGCCGGCTGGTACCAGGACGAGAACGGCGAGGCCCGCGGCTTCGGCCAGCACCCGCCGGGGTCGTCGTTCAAGGTGTACGACCTGGCCACGGCGGTGCAGGAGAAGATCTCGGTGAAGCAGCACTTCGACTCGCCGGAGACCAAGGAGTTCCCCGCTTCCGGCCGGACGAAGGGCAGCCCCGCCGGTCCGATCCGCAACGCCGAACGGGCACCGTGCCAGCCGGACTGCGCGCTGTGGGAGGCCACCGTCGCCTCGCTCAACGTCACCTACTTCGCGCTGACCGAGCAGCTCGGCACTGCCAAGGTGATCGACATGGCCACCAAGGCCGGGGTCGACTCGATGTGGGCCAACGAGAAGGGCAACCCGCGGCCGAAGCGGATCGAACTGCGCGGCCACTCGGGTGAGGAGCTGGCGCGGCACTTCTCCACCGAGGTCGGCATCGGCCAGTACGGCATCACCGTGCAGGACCACGCCAACGGCATGGCGACCTTCGCCGCCGGCGGGAAGCGGGCCGACGCGCACTTCGTCCGCTCGGTCACCAAGGGCGACGAGAAGATCCTCGACGAACAGCTGGTGCAGACCGACATCGGGCTCGACCGGGAGGCGGTCAACCAGCTCAACTGGACGCTGAGCCGGGTGAAGGCGGCCAAGCTGGACAACGGCTGGGACTCCGCCGGCAAGACCGGCACCTGGCAGGCCGGAACGAGCACCACCCAGAACGTGCACACCTGGATGGTCGGCTACACGGGGGCGCTGGCCGCCGCGGTCTGGCTCGGCACCGTCGACGGCAAGCCGCTGCGGACCTCCGACGGCAGCTACGACGTCTACGGGTCCACCGGCCCCGGGCCGATCTGGCGGCAGTTCATGGAACAGGCCACCGCCGCGTTGAAGCTCGACCCGGACAAGTACCGCTTCCAGGAGCCGGCGTTCCCGGACGACACCCCGTCGCCCACCGCCCCGGCGACGCCGAAACCGACCTCGGCGCAACCGACGCCGACCCCGACCGTGACCGCCAGCCCGACCGGGAAGCCGACGCCGACGCCCACTGGATCGCCCAAGTCGAGCCCGTCCCGGAGCCCGGAGCCGTCCCGCAGCCCCAAGCCGTCCCGCAGCCCGGAGCCAGGGCGCACCCCGTCGCCGAGGTGACGGGGGCCAGCACCACCCGGCACAGCGCCGGCAGGCCGGGTGGCGGCGACCTGACGGGTTTGCTTGGCACCCCTTGCTCGCCCGGCTTCGGCATTATCGCGCAGTCGACGCTTGCCAACGGAGCGGACGACGGTCCGGCGGCATATAGGGTCGGGGTTCATGCGGACGAAGCAGGAGCTGACCGCGGCCATCCGGCGGGACCGGAAGGCGGCGCTGGTCATCAACGCGGGCTCCCGCCGCGGCCGGGAACACTGCGAGCGGGCCCGGGCCAGGTTGGTCGCCGCCGGCTTCGACCTGCTCGGCACGTACCGGACCGACCGGCCCGGGCAGCTGGAGAAGAGCGTCGCCGCGGCCGCCGACCTGAAGCCGGACGTCCTGGTCGTGGGCGGCGGCGACGGTACGCTCAGCACCGCCGGGCGGCTGCTCGCCCACCGCGACATCGCGCTCGGCCTGCTGCCGCTGGGCACCACCAACAACTTCGCCCGCACCGTCGGCGTCCCGCTGGACCTCGATCACGCCATCGCGATCCTCACCCAGGGCAAGGTCATCGACGTCGACCTGGGGATCGCCGGCGAAAGGCGGTTCACCAACCACGTCGGCGTGGGCCTGTCCGCCGACATCATGCTCCGGACGCCGCCGCGCCTGAAGCGGGTCTCCGGCCGGCTCGCGTACCCGGTGACCGCCCTGGCGCTGCTGGGCCGGCACCGGCCGCTGCGCGCCACCGTCCGCGTCGGCGGCACCACGCACGAACTCGTCACCCACCAGCTCTACGTGGCCAACGGCGGGTTCCACGCCGGCCGGCCGATCACCGCGGACGCCGACGCCGACGACCGCTTGCTTGTCGCGTACCCGGTCGGCGGGGCGACGCGGCGGGGGCTGATCCGCGCCACCGTCCGCAACGCCGCCACCGGGCACCGGCGGACCCTGCGCGACGAGCCCTTCCTCGCGGTGCGCGAGCTGTGGCTGGAGACCGACCGACCGGCGCGGGTCGAGGTGGACGGGGAGTTGTGCGGGACGACGCCGATCCGGGTCGGGGTGGACGCGAACGCGCTGCGGGTGATGGCGCCGGCGGACAGCCCGGACCGGTGACTGCGGGCTCAGGCCCACTCGCCGGTGAACAGCGGAGCGACCGGACGCTCCCGCCGCCCGATCCGCAGATCTCCGAAGATGGTGCTCCGGGCCGCGCGCTCGACCTCCGCGTCCAGGTCGATCTCCAGCTCCTCGGACGCGTCGTGGGCGGCGCCGATGAGCACGAGTTCGGTCCCGGGGTGGTCGAGGAAGCCGGGCGGGTCAAGCGGGGCGAAGCGACGACCGTGGAACTTCTTCTGCAGCGCCGCCGGCAGCGTGACCTTCCGGGACCCGCGCAGGCCCACCCCGGGCGGGGAGGGTGCCTGTGGGTTCTTCACCGTGACGATGTAGCTCGGCTCCGGCTCGATGCTCAGTTCGTGCTGCGCCTCGCCGAGGCGCAGCGGAAGTTCGAGTTCGTACGCCAGGTGGGTGTGGTCGTCGTGCCGGGCGATTACGTACGCGCCCTCCGCCACGGGCCGGGCCGGCGGCTGCTCCCGCTCGCCACGGGTCCTCGTCCGGTACGTGCGCGCCTGCAGCGCCTCGTGCAGCTGCTCAGGTCGGTCCACCACCGCGTCGACGAACGCCCAGAATCGGTCGTGCTCCTCGATGTCGGGCAGGCGTTTACGCCCGACCACCAGGAGTCGCAGGTGCCGCCCCTGCCACGGGTGCATCACCACCAGCAGCCGCTGCACCTCCTCCAGGGAGTCGACGTGCTCCTCCTCGACGCGGGGACGGTAGAGGAAGTAGATGTCGCCGTCCTCGAGCAGTTCCGCCATCCGCCCCGGGTACCCGAAACCACCGGCGAGGAACGGGCGAGCCGGCCTGGCGGCCAAATGTCCGCGCGCCTGCCGTCGCCGTGGTCCGGGCTATCCCCCGGCCATCGCGCCGAGGATGATGAACGGTTCCTCGCCGGCGATGACCCGCTCCGGCAGTGGTGCGTCGGGCGGGTCGTTGGAGAGGTCCTCCTCGCAGGCGTAGAAGCGGACGAACGCGCGGCGCTTGCCGCTGTGGCGGTCGCGGATGGTGCCGAGCAGCATGGGGTATCGCGCTTCGAGGGTGTCCAGCACCAGGCGCTGGGTGACCCGCCCGGAACCCCGACCGGGCACTTCGAGACGTACCTCGCCGGTGACGTGAGCCAGGTTCTTCAGGTGGGCCGGGAGGACGACCCGGATCACGGCAGCACCTGGGCTTCCACGGAGAGCACGGCCGGCAGGTCCCGGACGATCGGCGCCCAGCTGTCGCCGCCGTCCGCCGAGTGGTAGACCTGACCACCGGTGGTGCCGAAGTAGATCCCGCACGGGTCGAGCGTGTCGACGGCCATCGCGTCGCGGTAGACGTTGACGTAGCAGTCGGACTGCGGCAGTCCCCTGGTCAACGGCTCCCAGTCGTTGCCACCGGTGCGGCTGCGGTAGACGCGCAGCTTGCCCTCCGGCGGGAAGTGCTCGGAGTCGCTCTTGATCGGCACGACGTAGATGGTCTCCGGCTCGTGCGCGTGCACCGCGATCGGGAACCCGAAGTCCGACGGCAGGTTCCCGCTGACCTCGCGCCAGTTCGCGCCTGCGTCGTCGGTGCGCATGACATCCCAGTGCTTCTGCATGAACAGGGTGTCCGGCCGGGTCGGGTGCTGGGTGATGTGGTGCACACAGTGGCCGACCTCGGCGTCCTGGTCGGGGATCTCCCCGGAACGCAGACCCTTGTTGATCGGCAGCCAACTGGCGCCGGCGTCGTCGCTGCGGAACGCGCCCGCCGCCGAGATCGCGACGTAGATCCGGTCCTTGTTCGCCGGGTCCAGGATGATCGTGTGCAGGCACATGCCGCCGGCACCGGGCTGCCACGTCGGCCCGGTCGGGTGGGTACGAAGGGCGGTGAGCTCCTCCCACTTCAGACCGCCGTCGGTGGAGACGTAGAGGGCGGCGTCCTCCGCACCGGCGTACACGGTGTCGGGGTCGTGGCGGGACGGCTCGAGGTGCCAGATGCGCTTGAACTCCCACGGGCGCGGGGTGCCGTCGTACCACAGGTGCTCACCGACCTCGCCGGAGTAGGCGAAGTCGTTGCCGACCGGGTTCCAGGTCCTGCCGCCGTCGTCGGAGCGCTGGATCAGCTGCCCGAACCAGCCGCCGGACTGGGACGCGTAGAGCCGGTTCGGGTCGACCGGCGATCCGTTCAGGTGGTAGATCTCCCAGCCGCCGAAATGGGGTCCGTCGACCGTCCAGTCGCCGCGCCTGCCGTCCGACGTCAACGTGAACGCGCCCTTGCGTGTGCCCACCAACACCCGTACGCCGCTCATATCCTCGTCCTTCCGCTCGATTCCCTTGGGTAGACCGTCCACCGCGCCGAAAATCATCGGTCTTCGTCAGTCGTACTCCCCGGCTACGACGAATTGCCGTCTCCGCCCTGTCGGAGGGGCCGGCTAGCGTCGCGCACATGACTGGCCCTGGCGACGTCCCACCCGAGATCCTCGACCGGCTCCGGCCCGTCTGCCTCGGGCTGCCGGAGACCTACGAGGAGCCGGCGTGGGTGGGCACGCGCTGGCGGATCCGCAAACGCACGTTCGCCCATGTGCTCACGGTCGACCCCGACCACCAGGCGGCCTACGCCCGAGCTGCCGCGACCGACCAGCCGATCTGCGTGCTGACGTTCCGGTCGCCCGGCGACGAGATCGCCGGGCTGATCGCCGGCGGCCACCCGTTCTTCAAGCCGGACTGGGGCGCCGACGTCGTCGGCATGGTGCTCGATGACGGGGCCGACTGGGACGAGGTCGCCGAACTGCTCACCGAGAGCTACTGCGTCCTGGCGCCGAAGCGGCTGGCCGCCCTGGTCGACCGGCCGGTCGATCTCGGGTAGCCGAACTTCGGGCGTCCCACGCCCACGGGTCGCCAGCATCATCGATTACCGCCGTAGGCTCTCCACGTCTCGCCACGCCGTCGACAACGGTGCTGGGCATGACGCTAGCCTTCGGCGTAGCCGAGGTCCATGGTGTCGGTGTGTCCCGACCAGTGGAGTTCGAGGTGCCAGCAACCGGCCCGCGGCAGGTCGATGATCGACGGCCCGGGGCCGCCGGCGACCTCCCGGGTCACCCGCGTATCGGTTCCGTCCAGCGTCGCGGCGATCGCCAGGGTGGCCGGCGACGCCGGGTCCGATGACGTCGCGGCAGGCTTGGCGACCCAGAGGATCTTGTTGGTGGGCCCCTCGCCCCGGCGCAGCGCCAGTGGGTGACCGAACAGCACCGCGACGATCTCGCCCTTCGCGCCGAAGACGTGCGGGATCCGGGCCTCCCCGCTGAACCCGGCGTCCGCCCAGTCCGGCAGGACACCCGTCTCGACCCGTGAGCCGCAGCCGGACGCGGCGCTCACCGGAGGATTCGCCGGGGCCGTGGTCCCCGGAGCGCCGACCGGCGTGGCGGACCGCCCCGTGGTCGTACAGGCCGCCAGCAGGACCGCCGACCCCAGCAACACCCTGCCCCATGCAGCCATCTCGCGCCCTCCGTCGTACCCGCGGACCCCGCTCGTGCCTGGCACCATTCAGGACACCGCTCGGGCCCTCGGGGTTCCCCACCCGATCAGCCGGCCGACTGTCATCGCCGTCCGTCGCTCAATTCAGCGAGTTGGCGATCTCGATCGCCTCGCCCTTGGGCAGGTCGCCTTCAAGCCGGTAGCTCACGCCGGCCTCCTCCCAGATCAGGGTCGAGGCGGCGAGCCGCGCGCTCTCCACACGGACCGTGCCCGCACGATCCACGTAGGCCAGCGGGTGTGGGCCGCCGATCCAGACCGCGAAGCCTCCGTCGAGCTGAACCCACTCCACTCCCGGCCCGGCGGCCTGCTTCTGGAAGACCGGGTCGAGGCGACCGTCGAAGGCGTCGACGCGCACCACGCCCCCGCGGTAGAGCAGGGTGACCACCCGGTAGGAGCCGGTGCCGTCGGCGTCGGCGACCAGCACCTGCTCGGGCGGGCCCAGCTTGGTCGGCAGGCGGATCGGGAAGCGGAGCTTCCCCTGCGCCTCGTGGAGGGAGGCGGGCCGCTGCGACGGCAGCGGCGACGGACTGCCGGTGGGTGAGACCGGCGCCGACGACGTGTCGATGATGATGCCGGAGAAGCGCAGCAGCCCCGCCACGGCGTCGGCGAGGGCGGCCCGCCCGGGCGGCAGCACCGCGACGAGGAGGGCGACGAGCGCCACGGCGAGGTAGTAGCGCCACCGGCGTCGCCTTCGCGCGGGCGCGGCCAGTCGGGCGCGTACGCGGTCGGCCACGGCGGGTGTGTCGGGTGTGTCCAGCCACTCGGCGAGGTCACGCAACTCCCGTTCGAGGTCATCCACGGCGCACCTCCTCGCGGTCGAGCAGGGCGCGGAGCTTCGCCAGCGCTCGGGACGTCCGCGACTTCACCGTGCCTCTGGGCCAGCCCAGCATCGTCACGGTCTCCTCCTCGCTGAGATCGAGGAGGAACCGGCACACGATCACCTCACGGTCCTTCTCCGGCAGCAGCCGCAGGGCCTGTACCAGCGTGGCCCGGCGCTCGGCGGCGAGGACGCCGCCCACCGCGCCGTCCTCGGCGATCTGCGACTCCGGGTTCGCCGCCGCGGCCCGCAGGACGAGTCCGTCCCGCCGGCTGCGTGCGCGGTGCAGGTTGCGGGTCTCGTTGGCGACGATCGCGAGCAGCCAGGCGCGAAAGGACGACTCTCCCCGATAGCGGGACAGCTTGCGGTATGCCTTCACGAACGCCTCCTGGATGACGTCCTCCGCGTCCGAACCCGCGCCGAGCAGCACCGCCGTCCGGTAGGCGGACGCGGTGTGCCGGGCGACCAGGAGGTCGTACGCCCCCAGGTCACCTGCCCGAGCGCGGGTGACGAGTTCGTCGTCGTCCAGTGGAAACCTCCCGTTGGATCACCCTCATGACACCGCCCGCACCGGACGGGTTCCAGCAACGGGGGTGGAACCTCGGCGGGTGTGGCGGTGTCACCGGGGCATGATGCCAACGACGAGGATCTCGCGTCGCACCCTTCTGACCGTGCTCGCCGGTGCGGGCACCGCGGCGTTGGTCGGCTGCGATCGCGCTCGGCACCCGAGCCAGGCCCGTGCCGTCACGATCCCTGACCCGCTGCTCGTCGAGGTAGACGACGGGCTCGGCCTACTGCGCGGTGCACACCGACAGACGATCCCGCGGTCTCTCGCCACCGCGGACGGGCGGGCGATCTACGCGACCGCACCCGAGGGCGCCGACACCGCCCTGTGGCGGATCGACACCGCCACGGACGGCACCTCCACCCGGGTCGAGCTGCCCGGACGCTGGGTGCCGCAGGCCGTCTCGGCCAACGGTACGGTGGCGCTCACGTCGAACGAGGTGAGCGCCACCAAGGGGCGCCCGGAAGGGCGGGACGTGACCCCCGTGCTGATCGCCGACATCACCGGCGTCCGACACCGGCTGGAGTTGCGGGGCAACTTCGTACCGGAGACGTTCACCGCGGATCTCGCCGGGCTCTTCGTCCTCGAGTGGCTCCCGGCGACGGCGCCGGACCGCTATCGGGTCCGCGTCGTCGATCTCGCCACCGGGACACCCGGTCCGCTGCACACCCGTGCCAAGCGCCGGTGCCGCCCGGCGCGGAGGAGGAGATGCGCGGCGACGGACGCCAGGCTGTGCTCTCGCCGGATCGCACCACCCTCTACACGCTCTACACCCACCAGCCCGACCACCGGCACACCCGCGACGTCGTCAGCGGGCGGCCGGGCAACGTGCACGCGTTCGTCCACACGCTGCACCTCGGCGAGCGATGGGCGTACTGCATCGACCTGCCCCATCCGTTCGGTGCGGCGGCCGCGATCGGCCACGCCATGACGATCAGCCCCGACGGCGGTCGGCTCTTCGTCGCCGACGTCACGTCGGGCACCATCGCCGAGATCGACACCGAGGCGCTGGCCGTACGCCGGACCGACGCGCAGCCCAGGGGGGTCGGGACCGCACACGCCGCCGCCGACAGCGACCGCCTCTTCATCGGCGCCGGCACGGTGGTCCGGACGACGGATCTCACCCGCCCCGGCCGCTCGGCTGACTGGCGGGTCCGCGAACCCGTTTCCGGCCTCGTGCTGAGCCGCGACGGCAGACGCCTCTACGTGGGCCAGAAGGGTGGCGTGAGCTGGCACGATCCCGGCACCGGCACCGAACTGGGCCGCGTCGCCGTCCCCCGCCTCGTCGGCGTGCACGGCCTGGCCGGACCCGCCTGACAGTGCCCCCGCCGGTCGTCAGCCGGCGCGGTTCAGGGCACGCCTGTTGTTGCGCGCGCGCCCGTGTTCGGGGACGCGGTAACCGTCGTCGCCGAGCATCCGGCGCGCCGCGTCGAGTCCGGTCAGCGCCGCCCCGTAGGCGGTCACCTCCCGCTGGAAGTGCTCGACCTTGGCGTACCAGAATTTCAGCTCCGGGTTCATCCCCTTCGCGTTGATGTAGTTGACGATGTCTTCCTCGGGGGTGATGCCGTGGCGGGCGTAGCAGCGATCGAAGCGGGCCTTCGTCCGGTCGTACTTCTCGCTCATCGCGGTCAGGCTGGCTTCGGCCTCCAGCAGCTTGGCCTGCAGGTACTCCACGTAACCGCGAGGCACCGACAGGGCGGTGCGCGCCGGCCGGGGCACGGACACAGCGGGCATGGCGATCACCCGACCCGGCGGACGACACGTCCGCGCCACGTGCGTGAACCGGCCGACGGGAACGGCCGCCAGCTTCGGGCGCCGGGGCTGTGCGGCCCCCCGGCCAGCGACTGCGATCGACGAACGAATCCATTCTGGAACGACATGGTCGGCCGCCTTCCTTGGGAACGCGATGATGGGGTCATCTCGCACCGCCAACGGGTCAGGCGACACCTCAGCGGCATTCGCCGAGGGCCGGGGTACCAGCCGGCGCGGATCGACGCGTGAAACCGCTCGGGGCAGCGCCGCCCCTGACCCGCTGCAATGCAGTGACGTCCTTCTACCCGTTGTGGCGGCTGACTATGCATGCCCGTCGGTTTCCGCCGCCCGCTCGCCGAACCCCGGCGGGCGGTCGACCGCGGCGCGGCCGGCGGGAGCATCAACCGTTGCGGCCGGCGCGGCCGGGTGGATCACGCCAGGCGGCGGTAGACCGGAATCTCGTCGATCGGCACCCTCCGGTGAACCTCGACCGGGCCACTGTGCCGCTCGCCGGTGAAGAAGTCCTCCCACTCCCCTGGTGGCAGCCACACCGGCCACGTCGTGACACCGGGTTCGGTGACCGGGGCGACGAGCAGGTCGTCGCCGAGCTGCCATTGCTGCGGCCAGTCCCAGACCCGCTTGTCGTCGGGGTGGTCGAAGAAGAGCGGTCGCATCAGTGGTTTGCCGGTCCGCACCGCCCGCTCCGCCTGGTCCACCAGGTACGGCACGAGTTCCTCGCGCAGGCGGGCGAAGCGCCGGAAGACCTCCAGCACCCGCTGCTCGCCGGTGCGCTCGGCGATGTTCCACGGCGTACGGTCCACCGACGGGTCGCGGTGGTGGTTGAACTCGGAGTGGTACTGCATGATCGGGGCGAAACAGGCTGCCGCCGCCGAGCGGAGGTACAACTCGGCGTCCGGGATGTCGCCGGAGAAGCCGGCCAGGTCCCAGCCCCAGAAGAAGATGCCGCCGACCCCGGCGGTCAGGCCGGCGGTGATCGACGCCCGGTAGGCCTCCCAGGTGGAGTCCTCGTCGCCCGCCCAATGCGCGGGGAAGGCGGCGGACCCGGTGAAGCCGGCCCGACTGAAGGTCACGCCGTCGGTCCCCGCTGACCGCATCAGTTCGTGGTAGGCGGCCGCGTATCGCACCGGGAAGAGGTTGTTCCCCTCGTCACCGCGTGATCCGTCGGAGTACCGCAGATCGTGACCCCAGGGGTGCTCGCCACCGTCGGTCTTGAAGCCGTCGACGCCGAGCTCCTCGACCAGGTAGCGGCGCTTGTCCAGCCACCAACGTCGGGCCTCGGCGTTGGTCCAGTCGGGGAGCAGCGCGCCGGGGAACCACCAGCCGCGGTTGCGGTGCGGTGAGCCGTCGGCCTCCCGGACCGCGTAGCCGCGCGCGGCGAGCGTCGCCAGGTCGGCGGCGACCTGGCCGTCGGTGCCGCGGTCGGTCGGGATCAGCGGGATCTGCCAGAGCAGCACCTTCACGCCGGCCTCGTGCAGCTCGTCGATCATCGCCTTCGGGTCGGGCCAGGCCCCGTCGGCCGGGAAGTCGAAGTCGGCCAGGCGGTGCGGTGCGCCGTCGGGATGCACCTGGTAGTGCGCGTCGCGGAACGCCACGAAGGTCGCCTCGTCGCTCCAGGCCTCGATGACGATCGCCCCGACCGGGATGTCCTCGGCGAGGCTGCGGCGCACCTCGGCCAGCACCCGGGCCTGGGTGTTCCACTCGTTGCCGCTCATCCACGGCCGGAACACCCAGGCGGGCGGCACGCCCGGCTGTCCCGTCTCGACGAGGAAGTCCCGCACCACCGCCGCCGGCTCGCCGCGGTAGAGCCGCAGCTGCAGCTCGGGCTTCGCCGGGTCCATCTCGGCCTCGACGACCATGCGGTCGGGTCGGGAGGCGCCGACGTCGTACCAGGTCCGCCGGCTGGTCACCACGTGGAAGCCCCAGTCGGCCTGCCCGCCGACGACCACCGCGAACGGCATCGGCAGGTAGCTGCGGTGTCCCTGCCGCTTGTACTGCTCGAACACCGTCGCGTCGAGCACCTGGCCGCGCTGGTCGAGCGCGTGGAACCGCTCACCGAAGCCGACCACGTGTTCGCCCTCGGCCAGCCGCAGCGCGAAGCGCACCCGCCGGGGTCCGTCGCTGTCGGTCAGCCATTCGACGCTGCCCGGGTCGAGGACGCCGGCGCCGTCGGGGTCGCGCACGTCGAGCCGCCCGCCGTCGGGCTGCCAGGCCAGCGGCCGTACCGGGAAGGCGTCCGTGCGGACGTCACCGCCCGCCGCGGTCCGGCCGGCGATGGTGTACGCGTCGTCCCCGCCCCCCCGTGGCCCGGGCGATCCATGCCGTGCGGCCGCCGGTGTCCGGAGCGGCCGAGGCGGCGGAGGCCAGGTGACCTGCCGAGCCGGTCGGCGAGGCGGCGGGCGCACCGAAGTCGAGGGTCACGGTGGCCGGGTCGACCCGCTCGGCGGGCACCTGCGTGCCGTCGCCGAACTCGACCCGGACGTCGGTCACCTGCGGGTCGGTGAGCACCCGGATCTCGTACTCCTCGCCCCGCAGCGGATGCACCGGGACGCGCTGGTCCAGGTCGTACCGGTACGGGTGGCCGGTCCCGGCCGGGCGGTGGCTGATCAGGTGGTCATTCACAGTCCGACCTCCAGGGCGAGCGTGACGAACATGGCGTGCGACCACAGCAGAGGGGTGGCGACGGGCCCCCACCGCTCGGTCCACTCGGTGATGTGTCCGGGGTGCTGGGTGTTGCCGCTGACCTGCTCGGGCAGGTGGCCCTCGGGGGTGGCCTGGCCGACGATCCAGTCCAGGCGGCCCAGCGCCGCCTCGGTCCGGCCGGTGCGCGCCTCGTGCCAGCCCAACCAGGCGGTGAGGATCAGCCATTCCCCGCCGCCGTAGAAGGTGTCGCCGAGGTAGCGGTAGACGCCGCCGCGCAGCAACTTGTCGCGTACCTGGTCGTAGGTGCGTTCGGCGACCGGGCCGCGCGGGTCGACCACCTCGAAGGGGGTGAGGCAGGCCAGCAGGCTGCCGTCGACGGCGGTGCCGCCCAGCCACTTGGTGAGGTGCCCGTCCGCGATGCCGTCGGTGGCGACGAGCGCCCCGAGCTTGTCGACTGTCGCAGCGGCGGCGGCGGCGCGGGCGGGGTCGAGCAGCGGCTCGCCGTGCGCGTCGCGGGCGTGGACGACGGCGCGCAGCCCGGCCAGCACCGCGCCGAGCGTGGCGACGTGCCGGTGCTCGGCGTGCTCTTCCCACCAGTCGTAACAGGGCCGGTCGCCGAACGCGACCAGGTAGTCCACCGTGGACTCGATCGCGGGCCGGTACGCGTCGATCGCCCGCCCGTGCCGGGCCGTGTGCGTCACGAGCACCCACAGCCAGGTGCCGTACCCGTCGAGCTGAAAGTTCCACCAGGGCTCGTCACCGTCGCCGCCGTCGAGGGTGTACCGGGTCGGCAGCATCTCGTCGGCGCCGATCTCCTCGCCCCGGTCGGCCCGCGCGACGAGGTCGGCGATCCGGTCGGCGCGGGAGTCGATCACCGTGGCGCACCACCGGAGGAACCGGTCGGCGCTGGCCACTCGGCCGGCCCGGCTCATGGCGTCGGCGATGAAGGCGCCGTCGCGCAGCCAGCTGTAACGGTAGACGGGGTAGTCGGGGCTGGCCGGGTAAGCGCCGGACGGATGCTGGTGGGCCTCGATGAGGGTGAGGCTGGACTCGACCAGCGTGCGCAGGTCGGACCGTGCGGCGGTCGGCACGGGGCTCCTCCAGGAGGTGTCGGTGTGGTCCGGCGCGGGGCGCGGCCGAGTGCGAAACGGCCGCGCCCCGCTCGGGTCGGTTACTTGATGAGGGCGGTGACCGCGGCCGCCGCGTCGTCGAGCGCCTGCTGCGGGGTGGCCTGGCCGGAGGCGGACTTCTCCAGCGCCTGGGTGACGATGTCCTGCATCTTCGACTGCTGCGCGTCGAGCACCGGCGGGAGCGCGATGTCCTCCAGCGCGTCGAACACGGCCTTGCGGTTGGCCGGCGGCGTCTTCTTCAGATAGCTGTCGAACGCGGCCTGGTCGTTGACCGCCGGCAGCTCCCAGTTGGAGGCGAGCCGGGTCTCCACGGCCTTCTGCGAGCTGCCGAGGAACCGGGCCCACTTCCAGGCCGCGGTGGCCTTCTTGGTCTTCGCGGACACCGCCGTGGCGTTCATGAACACCGCGTTGGCCTGCCGGGTGTTACCGGGCTCGGTGACGATGTCGAAGTCCAGCCCGGCGGTGCCCGCGAGCTTGGAGATCTGCCAGATGCCGTTGTGCCACATGGCGAGCTTGCCGGAGGTGAACAGGGCGGTGTCGTAGTCGGCCTTGCCGCCGATCTCGGCGACGGTGGGCTGCACCGTACCCGGCTTGCTGAGCAGCCACTGCGCCGCCTCGAGGCCCTTGGCGTCGTTGAACGTCGCCTTCTTGCCGTCCTCGGAGAGGAACGAGCCGCCGTTCTGAGCGAGGGCCTTGTAGAACTCGTGGAAGGTGACCGGCTGGTAGTCGCCGTAGACGCCCTTGGCCTTGTTGGTCAGCTTCTCCGCCGCCGCCCGCTCGTCGGCCCAGGTCCAGTCCGCCGTGGGGTGGGCGACACCGGCCGCGTCGAAGAGCTTCTTGTTGTAGAAGAGCACCACGTCGGAGAACGTCGACGGCACCGCGTAGAGCTTGCCCTTGAACTGGAAGGCTTCCCGCGCCTTCGGGTACAGCCGGTTCGCGTCGTAGTCCTTGTCGGCCTTGGCCCGCTCGTCGAGCGGCAGCAGGGCGCCGGCTCGGGCGTACGTCACGAAGTTCTCGTAGTTGAGCTCGAAGGTGTCCGGCGCCGTGTCGCCGGCGATCGCCGTCTGCAGCTTTGTGAAGTAGTCGTTGTACGCGGCCGTCTGCACCTGCACGGTGATGCCCGGGTTCTGCTTCTCGAACTCGGCCTTGATCGCGTCGAGGTCCTTCAGGTGGTCCGGCGCGGCGGAGAAGGTGAAGTAGGTGACGGTGCCGGTGGCGCCGTCGTCCGCGCCGCCGGACGCGTCCTGCCCGCACGCGGCGAGCAGGCTCACCGCGGCGAGCGCTCCGGCGGCAGCTGCCAGGACTCGTCTTCTTGTGGTCATCGGATCTCTCCTCGGGGGTGTCCGGTGGGGAAGCTAGGACTTGATTCCGGTGAAGGTGATGCCGCGCACGACGTAGCGCTGGGCGAAGACGTAGAGCGCGAGGATCGGCAGGACGGACATGGTCGAGCCGGCCATGACGACGTTCCAGGCGGTGCTGTACCGCCCCTGGAGCAGCGACAGGCCGACCGGCAGGGTCATGTGCGTCTCGGTCTGCGCGATGATCAGCGGCCAGAGGAACGCGTTCCAGCTCGACATGAAGGCGAAGACGGCGAACGTGGCCAGCGCCGGGGCGACCAGCGGCAGCAGCACCTGGGCGAAGACCCGCAGGTGTCCGGCCCCGTCGACGTACGCCGCCTCGTCCAGCTCCGTCGGCAGCGCCATGAAGGCCTGCCGGAGCATGAACACGCCGAAGCTGGAGACGATCGTGGGCAGCAGCAGCCCGGCGTAGCTGTCGACCAGCCCGAGGTGACGCATCTCGATGAACAGCGGGACGATGATCACCTGCATCGGGATCATCATCGTGGCGAGGTAGAGCACGAACACCGCGCCGCTGCCCCGGAACCGCAGCCGGCTGAACGCGTACGCGGCGGTGGCGCTGGTGAAGAGCTGAAGCAGGGTGGACACGACGGCGACGCCCACGCTGTTGGCGGCGAAGCGCCAGAACGGGAAGGCCTCGCCGAGCCGCCCGTAGGGCTCGACGGTGGGCGGATCGGGTAGCAGGGGCGCGTCGACCCGGGCGAGCTGCCCGTCGCCCGTGAGCGAGGTGATCAGCATCCACGCGAACGGCCCGAGCATCGCCACGGCGCCGAGCGTGAGCGCGACATACCGCAGGAGCTTCCTACTCATAGTGCACCCACCTACGCTGGAGTCGGAGCTGGACCAGGGTGACCAGGAGGATCACCGCGAAGAGCACGATGCTCATCGCCGAGGCGTAGCCGACCCGCCCGTACGAGAAGGCGTTGTTGACGATCTGCTCGACCACGACGCTGGACGCGCCACCCGGACCGCCCTCGGTCATCACCCACACCTGGTCGAAGACCTGGAAGCCGTTGATCAGGCTGATCACGGTGACGAAGAACAGCGACGGGGAGATCATCGGCAGGGTGATGCTGCGCAGCTTGCGCCACCAGCCGGCCCCGTCGAGGGCGGCGGCCTCCAGCAGGTCGCGCGGGATGGCCTGCAGGCCCGCGAGCAGGATCACCGCGACGAACCCGACGTCCTTCCAGACGGAGGCGAGCACCACCGAGGGCATCGCCCAGTCCGGGTCGGTCCACCACCCGGGTCCCGGCACGCCGAGCGCGCCGAGGATGCGGTTGACCAGCCCGTCGGCCGGGTTGAGCAGCCATTTCCACAGCAGTGACACGGCGACCCAGCTGCTGATCACCGGCAGGAAGAAGGTGGCCCGGTAGAGGGTCATCGCGGGGAGCTTGGCGTCCAGCAGCAGTGCCACGGCGAGCCCGCAGACCAGCACCAGCGGCAGGTAGCCGGCCAGATAGGCCAGGGTGTGGCCGAGCGCGGCGTGGAACTCGGCGTCACCGAGCAGTTCGGCGTAGTTGTCCAACCCGACGAAGGTCGGCACGCCGATCAGGTTCCAGTCCTGCAGGCTCACCCAGGCGGTGCCGAGCATCGGGCCGATCCAGAAGCCGAGCAGCAGGAGCAGGCTGGGGGCGAGGAAGCCGGCCGCCGCAACGGCCGTGCGCAACCGGCGGCGGGCGGCACCGGATCGGCGGACCCGCGGCGCCGGCGCTTTCCCTGGCGCCGTGGGCGCTGCGGTGGTGGCGGTACGCGGCCCGGTCACTGGGCCACCTCGGCACCGGGAAAGGCGGCCAGCCGCGCCCGGATGGCGTCGGCGTGCGGCTCGGCGTTCATCGTGAACGGTGCCCGGAGCACCAGGGCGGCGGCGCCCAGCGCCCACTTCGTGTCGTCCCACGGGTCCACGTGCACGCTGACCCCGTCGGCCAGCGGCGGGAACATGCCGGCGCGCAGGGCGGTGAGGAATCCTTCGGCCAGGTGCGGTCCAGGCCAGGGTCCCTTCGCCGCTGACCAGCACCGCCTGCGGGTCGAGCACGGTGGCCAGCCCAGCCGCGACGGTGCCGAGGCGGGCGCCGGCGGCCCGGTAGACGGCCCGGGCCCCGGCGTGTCCGTTGTCCGCCGCCGCGCGCAGGTCGGCCGGACCGGCGTCCGGACCGACGGCACCCACCTCGCGCGCCTGTTCCACGAGCGCGCCGTCGCAGACGTACGTCTCGAGGCAGCCGCGCTTGCCGCAGTGGCAGGGCGGGCCGGCGGGATCCATTGGCAGGTGCCCGAGTTCACCCGCCGCACCGTGCCCGCCGCGGCGCAGGTCACCACCGGAGACGACGGCCGCGCCGACACCCTGCCCGAGGGTGATGGTCAGGAAGTCCTCGTACGGCCGGCCCAGCCCGTACAGGTGCTCGTACGCCGCCAGGGTGTTGACGTCGTTGTCCACCAGCACCGGCACGTCGAGCAGCTGGGTCAGGTAGGCGCGCAGTGGCATGTGCCGCCAGCCCAGCAGCGGCGCCTCCACCAGTCCGGTACGGCTGTCGACGAAGCCGGGGACACCGAGCCCGACCCCGAGCAGCGGCGCGTCGTCGACCGCGGCCAGGTGCGGCGCGAGCAGCTCGGACAACGCCTCGAAGGGGTTGACGGCGGCCTCGTCGAACGGTGCGGAGAACGTGTCCAGCAGGGTGCCGTCGAGGTCGGCGCGCACGCCGGTCAGCCGCCCGGTGGCGACCTTGACCCCGACCGCGTGCCCGGCCGGACCCACCACCGCGAGCAGCTCGCTCGGTCGGCCGCCCCGGGGGACGCCGTCGTCGACCTTGCGGATGACCCCGGCCTCGATCAGCGAGCGGGTGACCGCGGTGACGGTCGGCGGGCTGAGGCCGAGCCGCCGGGCGATGTCGGCGCGCGAGATCGGTCCGTGTCGGCCGATCAGGGCGAGCACGGCGACCCGGTTGACGTCCCGCAGGCGCGGCCCAGAGGTCGCAGCCGCCATGGAAGCACTTCCTTCCGACAGTAAATTCGGTAGCCGAACAAAGGGTCTGAAGATTGCCGGCGGATGTCAAGACCCCGTGATCACACCGAGATCGTCTGGCGGTCGCAGCGGCACCTCTGAAGCACGCCCAAGTTGCCGGGTACACCACCTTGTCGCCAAGGATTGAATGGTGGTTCAATCCTTGCGTGGCCTACCGGAGCACCGACCTCGTGAAGGCTCGGCTGCACGCTTCCCGGGAGCGGATCATCGCCGCGGCCCTGGGAATCATGGCCGAGCACGGGTATGCCGGTTGCTCCGTCGCCGCCGTCGCCGAGCGGGCCGGCCTGGCGACGGGCAGCGTCTACCGCCACTTCCCGACCAAGGCCGACCTGTTCGCCGAGGTGTTCCGCACGGCCTCGCAGCGTGAGGTCGACGCGGTCGCGCGCGCCGCGGCGCTGGAGGCCACCGCCGCCGAGCAGATGTCCGCCGTCGTGGAGACGTTCGCCGGGCGCGCGCTGCAGTCCCCCGCGGTTGCGTACGCCCTGCTCGCCGAGCCGGTCGACCCGGCGGTCGACGCCGAGCGGCTCGTCTTCCGTCGGGCGTACGCCGAACTGATCGCCGGCCACGTCGCGGCCGGTGTGGCGAACGGTGAACTGCCCCCGCAGGACCCCGACCTGACCGCGACCGCGCTGGTCGGCGCCCTGGCCGAAGCCATGGTCGGTCCGCTGGCTGCCGGGGTCGCCGGCCCGGACACCATCCCCGCCCTGATCGCCTTCATCCACCGCGCGCTGGGAGTATCGCCGTGATGACGCACGAGGTGTTCAACCAGGTCCCACCGCTGGCCGGCTACGACGCGGCGGACGACCCGGCACTGCTCGACGGGCTCGAGCGGGAGGGCGCCGGCTGGGCCGCCGCCGAGCTGCACGAGCTCGGTCGGCTGGGCGGCAGCGAGCAGGCCATCGAGTACGGGCGGCTGGCCAACGAGCATCCGCCGACCCTGCGCACCCACGACCGCTACGGCCATCGGATCGACGAGGTCGAGTTCCACCCCGCCTGGCACGAGCTGATGCGCACGGCGGTCACGCACGGCCTGCACGCCGCGCCGTGGGCGGACGACCGACCGGGCGCACACGTGGCCCGGGCCGCCAAGTTCTACACGTGGCGCCCCGACGCCGGCCACGGCTGCCCGATCTCGATGACCTACGCGGCCGTGCCGGCGCTGCGGCACAACCCGGAGCTGGCCGCGCAGTACGAGCCGCTGCTCACCGCCACGACGTACGACTTCGGGCTGCGCTCGCCGCTGACGAAGCGAGGGCTGCTGGCGGGCATGTCGATGACGGAGAAGCAGGGCGGCTCGGACGTACGCGCCAACACCACCACCGCCCGCCCGGCGCCGGACGGCAGCTACCGGCTCGTCGGGCACAAGTGGTTCACCTCCGCACCGATGTGCGACGTCTTCCTCACCCTCGCCCAGGCGCCGGGCGGGCTCACCTGCTTCCTGGTCCCCCGCGTCCTTCCGGACGGCACCCGCAACCCGATGCGCCTGATGCGCCTGAAGGACAAGCTCGGCAACCGATCCAACGCCTCGTCCGAGGTCGAATACGAGCACGCGGTCGCCTGGCGCGTCGGCGACGAGGGGCGTGGCGTCCGCACGATCATCGACATGGTCAATCTGACCCGCCTCGACTGCGTCATCGGCGCGGCGGCCGGGATGCGTCAGGGGGTGATCACCGCCGCCCATCACGTCACCCACCGGCAGGCCTTCGGCCGGTACCTCGTCGACCAGCCACTGATGCGCAACGTACTGGCGGACCTCGCGGTCGAGTCCGAGGCCGCCACCATGCTCATGATGCGCCTCGCCGGAGCGACCGACCGGTCCGCGCGCGGCGACGCCGGCGAGACCGCGTTCAAGCGGCTCGCCCTCGCGGTCGGCAAGTACTGGGTCTGCAAGCGCTGGCCGGCACACGCCGCCGAGGCCCTCGAGTGCCTGGGCGGCAACGGCTACGTCGAGGAGTCGGGCATGCCGCGGCTGTTCCGCGAGTCGCCGCTGAACTCGATCTGGGAGGGCTCCGGCAACGTCGCCGCACTGGACGTACTGCGCGCTCTCATGAAGGAACAGCAGGTCATGGAGGCGTTCCAGGCCGAGGTGAGCGCCGCTGCCGGCACCGACGCACGGCTCGACGCCGCGGTCCGCCAGGTGCAGGCCGACCTGTCCCACCGCGACGACCTCGAACTGCGGGCCCGGCGCGTCGTCGAGCGGCTCGCCCTGGTGCTGCAGGGCGCGCTGCTGGTACGGCACGGCCACCCCGCCGTCGCCGACGCCTTCTGCGCGTCCCGGCTCGGCGGCGATCACGGCCTGGCGTACGGCACCCTGCCGACCGGCGTGGACTTCGCCGGGATCATCTCCCGCGCCACCCCGAAGGTGAGCTGACCGGAGGTCGCGTCAGGTCGCCGGTCGGACGATGGCGAGGAACAGGGCCAGGGCGACGGCCTGGATGGCGGCGACGGTGACGATCACGGCGGTGATCGAGTAGTCGTAGAGGGCGCCGGTGAGCAGCCCACCGACCAGCGTCGCCCCGCCAAGGCCGGCGGCGAAGATGCCGTATGCGGTGCCCCGCCGCGCGGCGGGGACGATGTCGGCGATGGTCGCTCGCATGGTGGATTCCTGGATGCCGAGCACCGCGCCCCAGGCCAGGACCCCGGCGATCGCGGTCGCCGGGGTGGTGGTGAAGGCGGCCAGCGGGATCAGGGCGGTCAGCACGGGTACGGCGGCCAGTACCCGGACGCCGGCCCGGTCGTACAGCCACCCGGAGGCCAGCGCGGCGAGCGCGTCGACGCCCATCGCGGCGGCGTACACGACCGGGACCACCGCCACGGGTACGACGTGCCGGGTGGCGAGGTGGAAGCTGAGCACCCCGAAGGTGGCGTAGCCGGCCGTGGTCACCGCCGTGAACGCCAGATAGGTCCAGAACACCCGGGGCAGCCGGCCGCCCGGCGCAGCGGGCGCCGCGCCGGGTCGAGGGCCCGGTTCGAAGCGACGCGGGTCGGGCACGCCGGCGCGCAGCCACAGCAGCAGGAGCATCGCCGCCACGGCGGGTACGGCCAGGGCGAGGAACGCGGGCCGGTAGTGGTGGGCGGTGACGGCCAGTACGGCGGCGACCAGCAGCGGCCCCGCCACGCCGCCGGCCTGGTCGAGCGCCTCGTGGACGGCGAAGCCCTTGCCGCGGCCGACTGCCCCGGCGGCGTGCGAGAGCATGACGTCCCGCGCCGGGCCGCGGATCGCCTTGCCGGCGCGCTCCGCGACGAACAGCGCCGCGGCCAGCCACAGCGCGGTGGTCAGCCCGAGAGCGGGCACGGCGACCATGGTCACGGCGTAGCCGACCAGGACGAGCGGCCAGTAGGCGCGGGTCCGGTCCGCTAGGGGTCCGGTGGCCAGCCGCCCGGCCAGGGCGGTCGCCTCGCCGGCGCCGGTGACCAGCCCGACGAGCGTCGCGGACGCGCCGAACGTGGCCAGGTAGGGGCCGATGACCGACCGGGCGCCCTCGTACACCATGTCCGACAGCAGGCTGACCACACCGAAGGCGGTCACGAACCGCCACGGCGTCCACCTGCTGGTGAGCGCGGTGACCCTCACCCGTGCAGTCTGGCCTACCGGCAAGCTGGCCGGGCACGGATCGGCCCGACTACCGTTTGCCGGGAGAACCGAGGAGCCGAGGCATGCGGGCAACCACCGTCGTCAACCTGAAGGGCCACCGCGACGACCCGGCGTACGCCGACGTGGTCTACGTCGGGCGCGCCATGTATCGCGGCGGCTGGCAGCTCCCGCAATCCCCGTTGTCCAGCCCGTACCGCCCCGGACCGGACGGCACCCGGGACGAGGTAATCGAGAAGTACCGCGCGTACCTGCTCGACAGCCCCGAACTCCTCGCCCTCCTGCCGGATCTGCGCGGGCGCAGGCTCGGCTGCTGGTGCGTGCCGGAGCGCTGTCACGCCGAGGTGATCGCGGAACTCGCCGACTCCCCACCGGCGGCGAGCCCGCGGTCGTCGCGTCGAGCTCGACCCTGATCGGAGCACCTCCGTGGCCGCGAGACGGCCGCTGCGGTGAAGGGGCGCGGTGTCGGCTGGGAAACGGCTACTTCCGGCAGGGCCGCACGGTGCGCTGTTCGCGCCACGGCGGGCAGAACCCGGGGTCGGAATCCCGCCCGCCATGGACGTCGCGTACGCCGGCCTCTCAACGAACAGGCGTCATTGGTCGGGGTGCTGGCACGGGGTGAGCCGCAGCCGGGACGTCCCGGTCGGCGTCAGGTGCGGGGGCGCCGCCACGGCGGCCTGGGCGTCGACGATGCCCCAGCCGTAAGCCGGGGTGTAGACACCGCGCAGGCCGACGACCGGGGTGCGGGACGTCGACATCAGGACCGAGTAGACGTTGTCGAGGCTGCGCTGCTGGGCGAAGAGCAGGGCCGCGACCCCCGCGACGTAGGGGGTGGCCATCGACGTGCCGGCATAGGCGTCGTAGGCGCCCTGCCCGCAGGTGGCCGAGCCGGTGCCCACCGGGACGCTGGACCACACGTCGTCGTCGCAGGTGACCAGGCCGGCGCCGCCGGGAGCGGCAACCGCCCTCAGGTCAGCTTTCACGCCGAGGTTGGAGTACCACGCCTTCGCCTCGTTCCGGTCGGTGGCGGCGACGCAGAGAGCTCCAGGTTCCCAGGCCGGGGTGTCGCAGAGCGGTGCCGTCTCGTTGCCGGCGGCGGCGATGACCGCGACGCCCTTCGCCTGCGCGTACGCGATCGCCTCGGTCGCCGCCGACTCCAGGCCGGTGAGGGTGAGCGCCTGGGATCCCGGCAGCGCGCCGAGGCTGAGGTTGATCACCTTGGCACCGTGGTCGGCCGCGTAGCGAATGCCCGCAGCGATGTCGGCGAAGCTGCCGCTGCCCGCTTCCAGCACCTTGATCGGCATGATCCGCGCGTCGGGAGCGACGCCCGCGACGCCCACCCCGTTCCCGGTGGCGGCGGCCGCGATGCCCGCGACGTGCGTGCCGTGCTCGTCGCTGGCGTCGGGCTTGCCGTTCGGGCCCCGCCAGTCGCCGTTGCCGCAGGAGGTTGAGCCACAGTCGACGAAGGTCGCGCCGGGCACAAGCTTGGCTGCCAGATCCGGGTGGTTGAGGTCGACGCCGGTGTCCACGACCGCGATCACCACACCGGCACCCGTGCTGGTCGCCCAGGCCTGTTCGGCGTGGATCTGCCGCAGGCCCCACTGCTTGTCGTACAACGGATCGGTGACGGCTGCCTGGGCGGGTGTCGCGGCGACGACGACGAGCGCGGTGGCCAGGGCGGTGCCGGCGAGTTTTCTGGCGATCGGCATGAGACGTCTCCTCAGGATGCGACAGCGTTTCATCTATGCATCGGTGATCGCGCTCGAAACGCAACAGCGGCGGCCGGAGACGATCGAGTAGATCGCGGCGAGGCTCGGGATCGGGTCGGCCGAGACGCTGCGCAAGTGGGTGCGCCAGGCCGGCCGCGACGTCGTTCCGGGGCCGGCTACGCGGTGAAGCTCGCCTCGGCTCCCACCCCGCGACACGCCGACCTGACAAAGCACTACTGGTCGACGTGCTGTGCACAAGGCACGGTGCGGAGATGGAGGAACTCCGTCACCCCGATCATGCCGACGAGCTGGCGGACGACCGGCGGCAGGTCCCGGCGGGCGGGGTCGTGCACGAGGCGGGGAGCGGTGAGCCGCACGCGCCGGCCGCGGATCTCCAGGTCACAGCCGCCTGCCGCCAGCACGTTCCTCGCCCAGTCGGTCATCCCATGATGACGCCGAAGCCCGGCAGCCGCCCGGCCAGCGGACCAGTCACCCGGTTGGTGACGACCCGGTTGAACCGCGCCAACCGCTTGGGTAACACCATGGCCACCATGTTCCCCGAAGGGCGATCGAAGCGCCGGTCGACACTTCGATCGCTGCCTTGGCCCTGCTCGGTTGCTCAGGTGTTCTGTGGGAAGCCGAGGTTCACGCCGCCGTGGGACGGATCGAGCCACCTGCTGGTGACCACCTTGGCCCTGGTGAAGAAGTGCACGCCGTGCGGCCCGTACGCGTGCGAGTCGCCGAACAGGGAGTCCTTCCAACCCCCGAACGAGTAGTACGCGACCGGAACCGGGATCGCCACGTTGACGCCGACCATGCCGACCTCGATCTCGTTCTGGTACCGCCGCGCGGCGCCGCCGTCGTTGGTGAAGATGGCGGTGCCGTTGCCGTACGGGTTGGCGTTCACCACGTCGACCGCATCGTCGTAGCTGGCGACCCGTACCACCGAGAGCACCGGACCGAAGATCTCGTCGGTGTAGATGGACATGTCCACGTCGACGTGGTCGAAGAGGGTCGGCCCCAGCCAGAAGCCGCTGTCGTCACCGTCGATGGGTTGATCGCGTCCGTCGACCACCAGCTTCGCGCCCGCGGACCGGCCGGCGTCCAGATATGACCGCACCCGGTCGCGGTGCGCTCCGGTGACCAGCGGTCCCATCTCGCAGCCCGGGCGGCGACCGTCGCCGACGTGCAGTCCGGTGATCCGCTCGCTGATCTTGCCGACCAGCTCGTCGCCGACCGGGTCCACCGCCACGACGACGGAGATCGCCATGCAGCGCTCACCGGCCGAGCCGAAACCGGCCGAGACGGCGGCGTCCGCGGCGAGGTCGAGGTCGGCGTCGGGCAACACGACCATGTGGTTCTTCGCGCCGCCGAGCGCCTGCACCCGCTTGCCGTGACGCGTTCCGGTCTCGTAGACGTACCGGGCGATCGGCGTCGACCCGACGAACGAGACCGCCTTGACCTCCGGATGCTCGAGGATGCGGTCGACCGCCTCCTTGTCGCCGTGCACGACGTTGAACACGCCATCGGGTAGCCCGGCCTCGGCGAAGAGCTCCGCCAGGAAATTCGCCGCGGAGGGGTCCTTCTCGCTCGGCTTCAGCACCACGGTGTTGCCGCACGCGATGGCGTTGGGCACGAACCACAGCGGCACCATCGCCGGGAAGTTGAACGGGGAGATCACCCCGACCACGCCGAGCGGCTGCTGGATCGAGTACACGTCCACCTTGGTCGAGGCATTCTCGCTGAACCCGCCCTTGAGCAGCTGCGGGATGCCGCAGGCGAACTCCACCGCCTCCAGCGCCCGCTGTATCTCGCCCGCCGCGTCGGAGAGCACCTTGCCGTGCTCGGCGGTGATGATCTCGGCGAGGTCGGACTTGCGGGCGTTGAGCAGTTCGCGGAACGCGAACATCACGTTCGCGCGTTGAGCGAGCGAGGCGTGGCGCCACCGGGAGAAGGCTTCGCGGGCGGCGGTGACCGCCTCGTCGACGTCCGAGGCGCTGGCGAAATCGACCTGCCCGCCGACCTGACCCGTCGCGGGGTCGTACACGTCACCCGTGCGCTGGGCGATACCGGTCCAGGCCTTGCCGCCGATCCGGTGCGTGATCCTCATGCCGACACCGCCTCGATCGCCTCGGCGAGGATGCCCAGCGCCTCGTCGGCCTCCTCCTCGGTGAGCGTCATCGGCGGCGCCAGCCGGATCACGTTGCCGTGCAGGCCGCCCTTGCCGACCAGCAGTCCGCGACTGCGGGTCTCCTCCAGCAGGGCGGTGGCGGCCGCGGGGTGGGGTTCGCCGGCCGGGCCGACGAACTCGAGGGCGAGCATCAGACCCTTGCCGCGTACGTCGCCGACCACCGGATGCGTCGCGGCGACCGAGCGAAGACCCTGGATCAGGCGGTTTCCCAGCTTTGCGGCGTTCGCCTGCAGGTCGTGGTCCAACAGGTAGTTGAGGGTGGCGAGGGCCCCCGCCGTGGAGATCGGGTTGCCACCGAAGGTGGAGATCGAGTTTGCGTGCAGGCAGTCCATGAGTTCCGCGCGCGCGACGACACCGCCGATCGCCAGACCGTTGCCGAGTCCCTTGGCGAAGGTCATCGCGTCCGGCACGACGTCGTGCGCCTGGATGCCCCAGAAGTGCTCGCCGGTACGGCCCCAACCGGTCTGGACCTCGTCGGAGACCAGCAGGATGCCGTACTCGTCGAGCACCTTCTTGAACTCGCGGAACAGGCCGTCGGGCGGGGAGGCGAACCCGCCCACGCCCTGGATCGGCTCGACGATCATGCAGGCCACGTCGCCGGCGGTGGTTGTCTCGATCACCTCGCGCAGGTCGGCGACGCACGCCTTGACGTAGTCGGCGTCCGACCGGTCCTTGAAGGGGCTGCGGTACCGGTAGCCACCGTGCACCCAGCTCACCGTGATCGGGCTGAGCGCGCTGGCCGACCAGCCGCGGATGCCGGTGATCGCGACGGTGGCGAACGCGCGCCCGTGGTACGAGTTGCGCAGCGCGAGCACCTGCCCGCTACGGCGGTACTGCGTGGCGAGCATCAACGCGGTCTCGTTGGCCTCGGTGCCCGAGTTGGTGAAGAACACCTTCGCGTCCGGGATGCCGGACAGCTGCGCGATCTTCTCGGCGAGCTCGACCTGCGACTCGATCAGGTACAGCGTCGAGGAGTGCAGCACGCCGGTGTCGATCTGCGCGCGGACCGCGTCGCTGATCTCGGCCACGTCGTAGCCGACCGAGTTGGTGAGAATGCCGCCGAAGAAGTCGAGGTACGTGCGGCCCTCGCGATCGGTCACCCGGCGACCGTGCGCGCTGGCGATCTCAATCGGCTCCTCGTAGTAGAGGGCCAGCCACTTCGGCAGCACGGACCGGTGTCGATGCAGCAACTCCCGATGCGCCATCGCGTCCTCCGTCTCTCGTGACTGAGCCGAGTGTCGCGAGACTTCGGTGCTCGCCGCCACCGACAACCTGTACGGGTCGGCACCGATGGCACTACGTTGTGTGCATCCCTCGCACGGGGAGGCCGCATGTATCCCACGGTCGCCGAAGCCATGGCGCTGCCCGTGATCCGGCGCGCCAGGCCCCGCGTCGTCGCCGGGTCCGCCGGCTTGCAGGGGCATGTCCGCTGGGTCCACGCGGCGGAGGTCGCCGACATCGCCCATCTGCTGCGCGGCGGCGAGCTCGTGCTGACCACCGGCATCGCGCTGCCGGACGAGGAAACCGCGCTGACGACGTACGTGGACGACCTGGCCGCGGTCGGCGCGGCGGGGCTCGTGGTGGAGCTGGTCCGGCGCTGGAGCGACCACGTGCCGGAGGCGCTGGTGGCGGCTGCGGACCGACACCGCTTGCCGTTGATCACGCTGGCCCGGGAGACGCAGTTCGTGTCCGTCACGGAGGCGGTCGTGGCGTTGATCGTGGACGCGCAGCTCGCCGAGCTGCGGGCCGCTGAGCAGGTGCACGAGACGTTCACCGCGCTCACGGTCGCCGGGGCGGAGCCGGCCGAGGTGTTGCGCGAGGTCGCGAGGATCTCCGGCCTGCCGGTCGTGCTGGAGACGCTGGGGCACGACGTGCTGGCGTACGACGCGGCCGGGCAGGACCCGATCGAGCTGCTGACCGACTGGGGGCAACGATCCCGGTCCGTGGCGGTGTCCCAACGGACCGCCTACGACGAGGAAGCCGGCTGGCTGATCACCGCGGTCGGCGCGCAGGGCGCCGACTGGGGACGGCTGGTGCTGCTCTCGCCGGCCCCTCCCCCGCACCGGCACGTGGTGGTCGCGGAGCGGGCCGCGTCGGCACTGGCGGTGCACCGGCTCGTGGCGCGGGATCGAGAGAGCCTGGAGCGGCAGACGCACCGGATGTTGCTCGCGCAGCTGCTCGGCCAGGCACTGCCGCCTCCTGACCTGGCGGCACGGGCGGCCGCGTTGGGCGTTGCGCTGGAACGGCGGCAACTGGTCGGGGTGGCGATCCGGCCGGGGAGCATCACGCCACGCGCCCCCGCACTGGCCACGCAGGAGGTGTTGCGGGACCTCGCGGAGGCCACCGCGTTGGCCGCGCGCCGGGTGAGCGTGCCGGCGTTGGTGGGCGTCGTGGACGAGACGAGCGTGCGCGCGTTGTTGTCGTTGCCCGCGCAGGCGGGAGTCGACCCGGTGCTGCGGCGCCTGGCCCGAGAGGTGCACCGCTCGGCCGCCGGTGCCGTGGTGGTGGCAGTCGGAACGACGGTGTCGCAGGTGTCGGACGTGCGGCGCAGTCTGGGGGAGGCTGCTCACGTCGCCGGTGCCGCCCTGCGCTCCCCCGGCACCCCGCTCTACCACCGCCTGGATGACGTGCGACTGCGTGGCCTGCTGCACCTGCTGCGCGAGGACGAGCGCGTCCGGGCCTTCGCTCGCCGGGAGCTCGGACCCCTGCTGGCGCGCGATGACAGCCAGGGCAGCCGGCTGGTGGAGCTGCTGCGCTGCTTCTGCGAGCAGGGCGGGAACAAGTCGGCGGCGGCCGGCGCGGCGCACCTGTCGCGCACCGCGTACTACCAGCAGCTGTCGCGGATCGCGCAGGTGCTCGGGGTGTCGCTGGAGGACCCGGAGTCGATGTTGTCGTTGTACGTGGCGCTGCTGGTGCACGAACTCGACGACGCGTGACAGGTCAAGGGTCCGGCCGGAGACCCGAATCCATCCACCGCGGCGATTGACAGCTCCGCGCCGGCATGCCCGTGGACAGAGTGTGCCCCGATCATGGCAAGCGTGGACACTTTGCCGCTGCCCGTGGCGGGCCCGGGACACCCACCATTCCGGTAAAGATCGTGCTGATCCGCCCCCACCCGCAGCACGCGCCGGTTGGCCGGCCGCTGTTGCGGCAGCGTGACAGGGAGGTGACCGATGGCCGTTGAACCCCTGCCCCCCACCGAGACCACCGCGGTCGAGCCGGGCACACAGATCACCCATCCGGACGGCCGAGTCGAGTTGCGGGACTTCTCGACGATCGCCGACAGCCGTTACTTCAACGAGGAACTCGCCCCGGTTCCCATCGAGAAGCGCACCTGGACCACGTACAACTTCGCGGCGCTGTGGATCGGCATGGCGCACAACATCCCCACCTACCTGCTCGCCGCCGGGCTCATCCAGCTCGGCATGAACTGGGTGCAGGCATTCCTCACGATCACGCTGGGCAACCTGCTCGTCCTGATCCCGATGCTGTTGAACAGCCACGCGGGCACGAAGTACGGGATCCCCTTCCCGGTCTTCGCCCGCGCGTTCTACGGAGTCCGCGGCGCGAACCTCCCGGCCCTGCTGCGCGCCTTCATCGCGTGCGGCTGGTTCGGCATCCAGACCTGGATCGGCGGCGAGGCGATCTACGCGATCGCCGGCAAGCTGCTCGGCTCCTGGTGGGTCGACGCGGCGACGGTGATGGACTACCCGTGGACGCTGTGGGCCTCGTTCTTCCTGTTCTGGGCGATCGAGATGGCGATCATCTGGCGGGGCATGGACACCCTGCGGCGCTTCGAGAACTGGGCCGCACCGTTCGTCATCGTGGTCGCCGTCGCCCTGCTGATCTGGGTGCTGGTCGAGGCGGGCGGGCTCGGCCCGATCCTGTCCGAGCCGTCGAAGCTGGGCTGGGGCGCCGACTTCTGGAAGCTGTTCGCGCCGTCCCTGATGGGGATGATCGCCTTCTGGGCGACGCTGTCGCTGAACATCCCCGACTTCACCCGGTTCGGTGGCAGCCAGCGGCAGCAGGCCACCGGCCAGATCCTCGGCCTGCCCACCACGATGTCCTTCTTCGCCATCCTGTCCATCCTGATCACCTCGGGCACGGCCGTGATCTACGGCGAGGCCATCTGGGACCCCATCCAACTGGCCGCGAAGTTCGAGAACCCACTGGTCGTCGCGCTCGGCCTGTTCACCGTCGTGGTGGCCACGCTGTCGGTGAACGTCGCGGCGAACACGGTCAGCCCGGCGTACGACTTCTCCAACGCCGCGCCCCGACTGGTCAACTTCCGGACCGGGGGCCTGATCACCGGCGTGCTCGGCATCCTGATCCAGCCGTGGCGCCTGGTGCAGGACCCCAACATCTACATCTTCGTCTGGCTCGGGTTCTACGGCGGCCTGCTCGGCGCGGTCGCCGGCGTACTCATCGCCGGGTACTGGGTCCGCCACCGCACCAGCCTCCAACTGCCGGCCCTCTACCGCCCCGAGGGCAGGTACTGGTTCTCCGGCGGGTGGAACTGGCCCGCCATCGTCGCCACCGTCGTCGGCGCGGTCCTCGCGGTCGGTGGCGCCTACTCCGCGCCCGGCAAGGGGCCGTTCCCGTCCGACGGGCTCATCCCGTTCCTCAAGCCGCTCTACGACTACAGCTGGGTGGTCGGGCTGATCGCCGGGTTCCTCGTCTACCTGGCGCTGTCGATGCCGCGCACCGCGCACGCGAAGGGGGAGAATTGACATCCTCCACCGCCCTGAAGGGCGGGGATTCCCTCGGTCAACCGAGGGGGTTCCTGCTTCACCGGGCCGCGCCTTCACCGCTGACGCGGGTCGGGTCTTGCCGGCCCTCCACAGGCGTTTTACCTCTCCGCCAGCCCGGCGGCGAGGATGTTGCACGCGGCGTTGACGTCCCGGTCGTGCACGGCATCACAGCCGGGACACGTCCAGGCGCGAACGCCGAGGGTCATCGCGTTGTTGATCCGCCCGCACGCCGAACAGGTCTTCGTGCTCGGATGCCAGCGGTCGACGGCGATCACCTGCCGCCCGTACCAGGCGGCCTTGTACTCGATCATGTTCCGCAGGCGTGTCCATGCCGCGTCGGAGATGGCGCGGGCCAGGCTGTGGTTGCGCAGCATGTTGCGCACGCTGAGGTCTTCGATCGCGACCGTTTGGTTCTCGCGGACGAGTCGAGTCGACAGCTTGTGCAGGTTATCCCGCCGCCGGTCGGCGATGCGGCAGTGGATGCGGGCCACGGCAAGCCGAGCTTTGGCCCGGTTCTTGGTGTCCTTGCCCTTACGGGACAGGTTCCGCTGCGCCTTGGCCAACTTGCGCCGGTCGGCGCGCTCATGACGCGGGTTGGTGATCTTCTCCCCGGTGGACGAGGTGAGCAGGCTCGTGATGCCCACGTCCACCCCGACCGCCGTGGACAGCGGCGGCAGTGGCTTGACGGTGGGGTCGTCGACCAGCAGGGACACGAACCACCGACCGGCCGCGTCGCGGGACACCGTGGCCGTCGACGGTTCGGCCCCTTCGGGCAAGGGCCGCGACCACACGATGCCCAGCGGGGCGTCCATCTTGGCCAGGGTGAGTTGCCCGTGACGCCAGCGAAACGCCGAGCGGGTGTATTCCGCCGACGCCCGGGACTTGCGCTTGGCCTTGAAACGCGGGTAGCGCGACCGCTTGCGCCAGAACGCGGCGAACCCGGCTTGCAGGTGCCGCAGCGTCTGCTGCAACGGCACCGAGCTGACCTCGTTAAGGAACGCCAGCTCCTCGGTGCGCTTCCACTCGGTCAGCCACGCCGAGGACTGCACATAGGTGCTGCGCTGCTGGTCAGCGGCCCACGCACGGGTGCGCGCCTCCAAGGCGAGGTTGTAGACCTTTCGCACACACCCGAAGGTGCGGTTGAGCTGATCGGCCTGCCCTGGGGTCGGATAGAAGCGGTACTTGTATGCCCGCTTCACCGCCTCACCCACGCCTCACATTCTATCCAGCCACCACGCAAAACGAGCATCGAGGGGAGGGAGCGGCGTTACCTCCCGGCCCTACACGGCCGGGTTTCCACGCCGCGATCCTGATGAGCAACAGCATCCGAGCCGGGCTGGTGCAGCAGAAGTGGACCGGCGACAAGGAGTCGATGATCGCAGGAGCGGTCGAGGCCATCCGCACCGCCGCCTCGCAGGGCGCACAGGTGGTCTGCCTGCAGGAGTTGTTCTACGGCCCGTACTTCTGCCAGATCCAGGACGCCGACTACTACTCGTACACCGAGGCCATCCCGGACGGGCCGACGACCGCGCTGATGCGCGAGGTCGCCGAGCAGCACGGCGTGGTGCTGATCGTGCCGATGTACGAGCAGGAGCAGCCCGGTGTCTACTACAACACCGCTGCGGTGATCGACGCCGACGGCACCTACCTCGGCAAGCACCGGAAGAACCACATTCCGCAGGTGAAGGGGTTCTGGGAAAAGTTCTACTTCCGGCCGGGAAACCTCGGCTATCCGGTGTTCGACACCGCCGTGGGGCGCATCGGCGTCTACATCTGCTACGAGCGGCACTTCCCCGAGGGCTGGCGGGCGCTCGGCCTGGCCGGCGCGAAGATCGTCTTCAACCCGTCGGCGACCAGCCGCGGCCTGTCGGAGTACCTGTGGCGGCTGGAGCAGCCGGCGGCGGCGGTGGCGAACGAGTACTACGTCGGCACCATCAACCGGGTCGGGGTGGAGCCGTTGGGCGACAACGACTTCTACGGCCAGTCCTACTTCGTCGACCCGCGCGGCCAGTTGGTCGGCGACGCCGCTCCGACACCGCGGAGGAGGTCGTCGTCCGCGACCTCGACATGGACGCGCTGGCCGAGGTCCGCGACCTGTGGGCCTTCTACCGCGACCGCCGTCCCGACACGTACGAATCGCTGGTGAAGCCGTGAGCATCGTCATCCGCAACGGAACGGTCGTCAACGCCACCGGGGCGTACCCGGCGGACGTGCTGGTCGAGGGTGAGCGGATCGCGGCGCTCGCCGCGCCCGACTCGGGCCTGGCCGAGCAGTGGGCGGCTGGCGCCGAGCGCGTGATCGACGCCGCCGGGAAGTACGTGGTGCCGGGCGGCATCGACGGCCACACCCACATGGAGATGCCGTTCGGCGGCACGTTCTCGGCGGACAATTTCGAGACCGGGACGATCGCGGCGGCCTGGGGCGGCACGACGACCATCGTCGACTTCGCCGTACAGGCCAAGGGCACGTCCGTGCTGTCCGCGCTGGACAAGTGGCACGGCAAGGCCGACGGCAACTGCGCGATCGACTACGCGTTCCACATGATCGTCTCGGACGTCAACGACACGTCGCTGAAGGAGATGGAGGCCTGCATCGACGCGGGCGTCAACACGTTCAAGATGTTTATGGCCTATCCGGGGGTCTTCTACGCAACCGACGGGGAGATCCTGCGGGCGATGCAGAAGGCCCGGGACACCGGGTCGATGATCATGATGCACGCGGAGAACGGCATCGCGATCGACCAGCTCGTCGCGCAGGCGTTGGCCAACGGTCAGACGGACCCGGTGCAGCACGGCCTGACCCGGCCGCCCGAGCTGGAGGGCGAGGCGACCTCCCGGGCGATCGCGCTGGCCAAGGTCACCGGCGCGCCGCTGTACATCGTGCACCTGTCCGCCGCGCACGCCCTGGACGCGGTCACCCAGGCGCGTGACACCGGGCAGAACGTGTTCGCCGAGACCTGCCCGCAGTACCTGTTCCTGTCGCTGGAGGATCTGGCCAGGCCCGACTTCGAGGGCGCGAAGTACGTCGCCTCTCCCCCGCTGCGTCCGAAGGAGCACCAGGCGGAACTGTGGCGGGGCCTGCGCACCAACGACCTGTCGCTGGTCTCCACCGACCACTGCCCCTTCTGCTTCAAGGACCAGAAGGAGCTGGGCCGGGGCGACTTCTCCAAGATCCCGAACGGGATGCCGGGCGTCGAGCACCGGATGGACCTGCTCTATCAGGGCGTCGTGAAGGGCGAGATCACCCTGGCGCGCTGGGTGGAGATCAGCTCGACCACGCCCGCCCGGATGTTCGGCCTCTACCCGCGCAAGGGCGTCATCGCGCCGGGCGCCGACGCGGACATCACGGTGTACGACCCGACGGCCCGGCAGACCATTTCGGCCAGCACGCACCACATGAACGTGGACTATTCCGCGTACGAGGGCATGGAGCTGACCGGAAAGGTCTCCACCGTGCTGTCCCGTGGTCGGGTCGTGGTCGACGACAACGCCTTCCACGGCGCGGCCGGGCACGGCAGGTTCCTCAAGCGCGATCTCAGTCAGTACCTCGTCTGAAAAGGAGAAGCGGTGGACTTCGGTGTCGTACTGCAGACCGACCCGCCGGCTCGCGACGTCGTGGCCGGCCTCACCGCCGCCGAGGACAACGGGTTCCGCTACGGGTGGACGTTCGACTCCTGCGTGCTGTGGCAGGAGCCGTTCGTCATCTACTCGCAGGTCCTCGCCGCAACCAAGCACCTGATCGTCGGGCCGATGGTGACCAACCCGAGCACCCGCGACTGGTCGGTCACCGCGTCGCTCTTCGCCACGCTCAACGACATGTTCGGCAACCGCACGGTGTGCGGGATCGGCCGCGGCGACTCGGCCCGGCGGGTCATCGGCCAGCCGCCGGCGAGCCTGGCCACGCTGAGAGAAGCGATGCACGTCATCAAGGAGCTGGCCGAAGGCAACGAGGTCGCACACCACGGCACGCCGGTGCGCATCCCGTGGGTGCGGGACGGCCGGTTGGAAATCTGGATGGCCGCCTACGGCCCGAAGGCGCTGCGGCTGGTCGGCGAGCAGGCCGACGGCTTCATCCTGCAGACGGCCGATCCCGACATCGCCCGCTGGACGATCGGCGCGGTACGCGATGCGGCCACCGCGGCAGGTCGAGATCCGGACTCGATCACCATGTGCGTCGCAGCGCCGGCCTACGTGGGCACGAACCTCGCGCACCAACGGGATCAGCTGCGCTGGTTCGGCGGCATGGTCGGCAACCACGTGGCCGACCTGGTCGCCCGCTACGGCGACTCCGGGGTGGTGCCGAAGGCGCTCACCGACTACATCAGGGGCCGCGAGGGCTACGACTACGCCCACCACGGCCGCGCCGGCAATCCGTCCACCGACTTCGTGCCCGATGAGATCGTCGACCGGTTCTGCCTCGTCGGCCCCGAGTCAGCCCATGTCGACCGGCTGCAGGAGCTCGGGGAGATCGGGGTGCACAACTTCGCCCTCTACCTCATGCACGACGACAAGGAGAAGACCCTTACCTCGTACGGCAAGAACGTGATCACGCAGGTCTGACCCGCCGGCCGTGCCGCCGCACCTGTCAGCGGCACGGACCAGACCGTCATGGTCGCCGGTGGCACCGTCGCCTTCGTACGCACCTGAGGTGACGTCGGCGGTAGGTGCGGCATCGGGCGGGGGAAGTTGGCAGGATGGGGCCATGGCCACGGTCGCGGTGATCGGTCTGGGTGGGATGGGTAGCCGGATGGCGGGCCGGTTGCTCGATGCCGGCCATGACCTCGTTGTCTGGAACCGCACGCCGCAGCGGGCCAGCGATCTCGTGGCGCGTGGCGCGGTCGCTGCCGGCAGTCCGGCAGAGGCTGCCCGCCGGGCCGATCTTGTCATCACCATGCTGTCCGGCCCGGCCGCGCTGCAAGAGGTGGTCGAGGGCCCGCAGGGCGTCGCCGCCGGTTCCACCGCCTCGACGACGCTCGCTGAAATGTCCACCGTCGGGCCGCCCGCGGTGCGACGGTTGGCCGCGATGCTGCCCGATGGTGTCGGCCTGCTCGATGCGCCGGTGCTGGGCAGCGTCTCGGAGGCCGAGTCGGGTTCGCTGCGGATCTTCGTCGGAGGGCCGGAGCAGCTTGCCCAACAGTGGATGCCGCTGTTGGGCGCTCTCGGCTCGCCGATGCATGTCGGACCACTCGGTGCCGGCGCGGCCGCCAAACTGGTCGCCAATTCGACCCTCTTCGGGGTGCTCGCCGTCCTCGGTGAGGCGCTCGCACTCGCGGACGGGCTTGGACTGCGCGCGACATCGCGTTCAAGGTCCTGTCCGCGACTCCCGTCGGCCCGCAAGCGGATCGGCGGCGGCCGGCGATCGAGTCGGACGAATTCCCGCTCCGGTTCGCGCTGTCACTCGCCCGTAAGGACGCCGATCTGGTCGTGGCGGCCGCCGAGTCGGCGGGTGTCGAACTGCCGGTCGCCGCGGCCGCTCGGCAGTGGGTCGTGGCAGCCCAGGAAGCCGGCCTCGGCGACCGGGACTACTCGGCCGTACTCGCGCACATCACCGACACTGCCCGAACAGCCTGAACCCGGCCGCCGGCAGGCCGGTCAGGTGGCGGTTGAACTCCGGCTGCACGTTGCAGTGGGGCTGGCCCAGCCGCTCCAGGCGCGGCACCGGTCCACCCACACCCGCTCCGGGAATCCTCGGCCGGGACGATCAGCCGGTCAGCGCGGCGGGGGCGACGAGGAGCCGAAACCGGTGTCGAGGTCCGGCTGGTCAGGCATCGGTGGGCGGTCCTGCCCGCCGTGGGCGAGGCGACTGCGACGACGGCCGTAGAGGAAGTAGACGACGATCCCCACCGCCATCCAGGCGAAGAACCGCAGCCAGGTCTCGACGGTGAGGAACAGCATCAGCACGGCGCAGGCGACCATCGCGAGAGCCGGAATCACCGGTCCCCAGGGGACGCGGAAGCCGCGAGGCAGGTCCGGCCGGGTACGGCGCAACAGGATGACCGCCGCCGCGACGAGGACGAACGCGAACAGGGTGCCGATGTTGACCAATGCCGCGAGTTCCTCCAGCGGGATGAACCCGGCGAGCACGGCCACCACCACGCCGACGATGATGGTGATGCGGTGCGGGGTGCCGAAGCGCGGATGCACCCGCCCCAACCAGCGCGGCAGCAGCCCGTCACGGCTCATGGCGAACGCGACCCGGCTCTGCCCAAGCATCAGGATCATGACCACCGTGGTCAGCCCGGCGAGAGCGCCGACGGTGATCAGGTTGGCGATGAACGGCTGCCCGACGGCCTGGAACGCCGCGGCCAGCGGTGCCTCCGTGTCCAGCTCGGCGTAGTTCTGCATGCCCACCACCACCAGGGAGACGGCGACGTAGAGCGTGGTGCAGATCGCCAGCGAACCGAGGATCCCGCGCGGCACGTCGCGATGCGGCACCCGGGTCTCCTCCGCCGCGGTGGCCACGATGTCGAAGCCGATGAACGCGAAGAACACCAGGGCACCCGCGGCGAAGATGCCGCTGATCCCGAAGTTGGCGGGGGCCTGCCCGAAGACGGCCTCCAGCAGGGTGGCGTCGGCGCCGGAGCCGCCCGACGCCGGCTCGGCCGGCGGGACGAACGGCGTGTAGTTGTCGCGCTTGACGAAGAACAGTCCGGCGACGATCACGAAGAGGACCACCGCCACCTTGATGGTGACCACCACGGCGTTCAGCCGTGACGAGATCTTGATGCCGGCGACCAGGACCGCGGTGAGGAGCAACACGATCAGCGCGGCGGGCAGGTTGAACGCGCCGCCCTCGCCCCCGGTGATGGCGGGCGGCAGCGTCACCCCGAGCGTCTCCAGGAGCAGCGCGAAGTACTGCGACCAGCCCACGGCCACCACCGCAGCGGCGAGGACGAACTCCAGGATGAGGTCCCAGCCGATGATCCACGCGATCAGCTCGCCGAGCGCCGCGTACGAGTAGGTGTAGGCGCTGCCGGCGACCGGCACGGTGGACGCGAACTCCGCGTAGCACAGCGCTGCCAGCGCGCAGGCGATCCCGGCCACGACGAAGGACAGCGCGACCGCCGGCCCGGCAGTCTGGTTCGCGGCCACCCCGGTCAGCACGAAGATACCCGTACCGATGATGACCCCGATGCCGAACACGGTGAGGTCCAGCCCGGAGAGGTCCTTGCGAAGACGGTGCTCCGGCTGCTCCGTGTCGCGCATCGACTGCTCGACCGACTTCCTGCGCAAGAGGTCCACGACCAGTCACCTCACCGTCTCCCCGACCTGATGTCGCCCGCGCTCACGAATGACCCGAATCGTGACGAACAAACCTGGTGCGTCGTGCCTGACGTGGCTCTTTGCGCAGGCCGGGGGCCATGCCGCTGCCCGTACGCCTGTTCAGCGGCGGAGGCGGCGGGCGCAGGGGTCGTCGTGGTCGGCGCGGGGCAGGCAGCGCCGGCCGCCCGTACGCGTACACCTCGACCGGGTCCAAGCCCGGGGCGGCGGGCAGCCCGGACACCACCATTCCGGTCACGCCGTAGGCAGCCAGCCGAGGGTCTTCATGGTGGCGAGGCTGGTCGCCTTGAGGCCGGCGTCGGAAACAGTCCAGAGGACTCCGTCGACCACCAGTGAGCGGCGGATCATCGCCAGCTCGTCGGGACGGTGCGTGCCCAGCCTGTGGTCGACCGTGCCGGCCTCGGTGAACCCGCCGTCACCGACCCGCAGCGCCAGCGCCACGTTGCTCGGCAGGCCCGTGTCGTAGACGGTCAACGGGACCACGACCAGGCGTTCGGCCGGCCAGTAGAGGAACGCGTGCGGGTCGAACTCCGCCTCGGAGTGCCCCTGCTTGACGTGATGCTGGGCGATCCGGGTCGGCCTGGTCGGGTCGGCGACGTCGAAGAGCGAGAGCTGGGTGCCCTGGACCCGGCCCTGGTCGGATGCCTCCTGCCCGACACCGAGCAGCCGTCCGTCGCCGGCCGGGTGCAGGTACGCCGAATACCCGTTGATCTTCAGTTCGCCGCTCACCTTCGGCGCCTTCGGATCACGCAGGTCGACGGTGTAGAGCGGGTCGGTCTGCCGGAAGGTGACGACGTACCCGGTGCCGTCGACGAACCGCACCGCGTAGATCCGTTCGCCCTTGCCCAGTCCGGTGACCCTGCCGACCTGGGTCAGCGCTGTGCCGTCGGTGCGCAGGACGTACACGCTGGACGTCGAGTTCGGCCTGTCGCCCCAGGTGCGGCCACTGGTGGTGGCCACTCTCAGGTGCCCGTCCCACTCCGACATGGCGTACTGGTTGATGAGCCAGCCCGGTACGGACGCGGAGGCGACGTACCGCGGGGCACCCGCGCCCGAGGTGTCGAACTGGTAGATCTCGGTGGTCTCGTCCCGGGGATCGGGTGCGATGTTGCGCGCGGTCAGCATCGGCAGCACCCGCCAGCGCTGGTCGTTGGCGACGTACAGCCGGGGTCCGTTGCTGTAGACGGTGTCGCCGTCGGCGATCACGGTGACCGGGTCGCCGGCGCCGAGCGTGGCCGCACCGAGGTCGAAGCTGAGCACGGTCACCAGCGACGTGCCGGAGTAGGCGGCCGGTCGGCTCACCCGTTCGCAGCCGACCCGTCCCGTGCTGGTTCGCCCGCCGGAGGTGCTCTCGTACCGGGGCAGCCAGTCGTCGGCGGTGGCGTTGTCGATGATCGCGCGGTTGGCGGTGGTGCGCTGCTCATCGGTGGCCCGTTCCCGGTACGGGAAGTTCAGCCGGGGCGCGGAGCGGACCACGACCCGGACCGTGGCGCCCACCTGGCGGGCGTCCACCAGACTGCCGTCGATCCGGTATTCGCCGACGATCTTCGGCGCGCCGGACAGGTCGACCATGATCAGCTGGGGGCCGACGATGCCGTCCGGCATCCGGGTGTCGGCCGCGCCTCCCCGGGGGACGGCCGGTTTCGTCATCCCGGCCCACCCGTTGCGGCGCAGCACCAGCGCCCGGTCACCCTGCAGCAGCAGGGCGTCTTCGGCCCCGCCGAATTCATCGGCACCCGGTGCGAGGTCCAGCTCTCCGGTCAGCCGGCGGGTGGCCGGGTCGACCACGTACAGCTTGCCGCGGTTCACGGTGACGATCCGCTTGCCGTCGGTCTTGACCAGGTCCGGTTCATCGGCCCCGGCCTCGTGCGTGTTGGTGCCCGAGTAGCCCTTGGACGCCGTGTCCGCCGACCCCGCCGCGGCGGGCGCCGCAGCCCGTTCGGCGCGGCCGAAGGTACGCATGTCCCCGTTCGGCTCGAACCCCCAGGGCCCGACGTACGCCTTGGCAGCTGTCTTCAGCTGCCGCAGCGCCTCGGGGCAGGAGTCGAACGCGACGAGCTGGAACCCGCCGGCGGGCACTCCCCGGTCCCGTTGCGGCACGGGGGCCGGCTCGGCCGTACAGCCGGTGACCAGCGCCAGGCCGGCGACCAGGGCCAGTCCCATGACGCGAGCGGGAGTCATGACTCGGGGGACGCCGGTGGCGGCCGTTGGGTGGGGTACGTGGGCGCTGCTACCCGTCATGCCCCCTACGACGTGGCTGCCCCGCGCTGGGTTCCCCGCATGCGGCCGACCTGGGGTGCGGGTGTCGGTCGCTCAGGCGGAGGCGGCGCGACCCATCTCGGCGAGGATCCCGGTGCCCTGACCGAGCTCGATCAGGTAGCCGTCCGGATCGCGCAGGTAGCACCGGATCTCGACGCCATGATCCTTCGGCTCGGTCAGGAACTCCCCACCCCGTGACCGCCACTGCTCGTAGACGGCTCGGACGTCGCTGACCCGGATGTTCATGGCGCTGCTGAGCGTGTTCGGATCCGGCGGCGCCTGTGCTCGTACCCCCGGCTTGTCGTCGGTCGGACCGCCCTCGCTGTTGATCACGATGTAGCTGTTGTGGAACCGCAGGATCGCCGGCTGGCGTTCCCGCACCACCGTCGCTCCCAGCACCCGCTGGTAGAACTCCCGGGAACGGTCCACATCCCGCACGATCAGCAGGTGCGTGAGCACCAGTCCAGCCTCGGGCTGGAAGTAGTCGGGCGCCTCGCTCGCCATCACGCCTCCCCCGCGTCCAATCGACGGGGCGTACCCGGTTGCGCCGCCGGCACACCCACCGGCTCGACGACGCCTGGCCACAACGAGTCACCATGACCGGTGTCGGCTGTTACCGTCGGGTCCGTGCCCGCCGACGACATCCGGCATCGGGTCCGGTCGGCCAGGGTGGCCCGGCTGACCACCGTCCGCGCGGATGGGCGTCCTCACCTGGTGCCCGTGTGCTTCGTCCTGCTCGACGATGTCGTCTACCACGCGGTGGACGAGAAGCCCAAGCGTCACCGGCGGCTGCGCCGGCTGGAGAACATCCGGGCGACGGGGCATGCCTGCCTGCTGGTCGACGAGTACGACGAGGACTGGTCGCGGCTGTGGTGGGTCCGCCTGGACGGGCACGGCCGGCTGGTGGAGGACCGCGCGGAGGAGGCCGCGGCCCGCGCGGCGCTGGCCGACAAGTACCCGCAGTACGTCCAGCGGCCACCAGCCGGGCCGGTGATCGCGGTAGCGGTGACCGGCTGGTCGGCGTGGTCTGCGACGGACGCGGCAGCCGAACCGGCCGGGTGAGCGCCGGTCGGGGGTGTCAGCGGGCCGGTGCGAGGGCGTCGAGCGCCTCGTCGGCCCGGCGCAGCGACGCCTGCGCGTCGGCGCGGGGTGAGCCGATCTCCGGATCGAAGTTGAGGTCCACGAACATTTCCGTGATGCCGGCTTCGGCAAGTCTGCCGAGATCCGACCGGATCTGCTCGAGCGTGCCGGTGAGCGGCTCGCGCTCGGGCGGGCCCGTGGGCCGTACGCGGACCGCGCCGCGGCAGACGAATCGCAGTGAGCGGGGATCGCGGCCGGCCTCCGCAGCGGCGGCCTTGACGGTCGCGATCGCCTCGCCGATGCTCGTCAGGTCCGCCTGGCTGCCACTGACCCACCCGTCGGCGAGCCGGCCGGCCCGGCGCAGCGCGGCGGGCGCCTGGCCGCCGAGCAGAATCGGCGGGTGTGGCCGCTGCACGGGCTTCGGCTCCAGGCGCGTCGGCGGAATCTGGTAGAACTCGCCGCGATGCGCGGCGACGTCGTCCTGCCAGAGGGCGCGAAGAACGGCGAGGAACTCCTCGGCCCGACGGCCCCGCCGATGCTTGCTCACCCCCGTCGCCTGATACTCCTCGTCCGCCCAGCCGAGGCCGAGTCCCACGTCGAGCCGTCCGCCGGCGAGGATGTCCAGGGTCGCGGTCTGCTTGGCCAGCAGCACCGGAGAGATGAACGGCATGTTGAGCACCGCGACGCCGAGCCGGACCCGCGTGGTGTGGGCCGCCAGGAACGCCAGCGTGGTCAGCGGGTCCTGGACGCTGTGGTAGGTCTCGCTCCAGCCGAGGTCAGCGGGGACCAGGAGACGCTGGAACGTCCAGAGCGAGTGGTATCCGAGCTGCTCGGCGCGGCGGGCGACGTGGATCATGTTCTCTGGTGTGGCCCACGAGCCGGAGACGGGCGGGGCGAATCCAACCTCCACCCGCGCACCGTACCCGGATCAGGCCAGGACGTGGCTCGGTTCAGCCGCCGATGCCGCGGTCCAACGGATGAAGCAGCCGCCGGATGTCCTTCGGCAGCTCGGATTCCAGGCCCTTGAGGTCTTCGGCGCTCACCGCCTCGCGCAGGGTCGTCAACACGGCGCGGGCAACCTCGGCGGTCCGGTCGTCATCCGTTCCCGCGCGGACCCCCACCTCGTTGAGGAACTCCACGAGGTCGAGCTGTTCGGCGAAGTCCACGTCCTTGTGCAGGTACCCTCGCACCTCCTCGGGCAGCTGGGTGGCCAGGTGCCGCGCCTCGCCGCCACTGACCCGTTCCGCCAAGGTTGTCAGCGTGGCTCCGACGACGTTCGCCGCTTCCGCCGCCGGCATTTCGGCCCGCTTCCCCACCGCTTCGAGAAATTCGGCGTAGTTCACCAGTTCTCCTTCCGGACCAGTCGGGATGCGTGGCGGCGTCGAGAATTGTTCTCTCTCGGGCAACGGTGCGTGCTACGAGCCGGGGCGCTGCCGGCCACCGGCGCCGACCGGTTCGATCACCTGCCGGAACTCCTTTGGAAGCTGGGCCAGCGCGTCCTCGAACTCGTTACGGGAAACAGCCTCACGGAGCGTGGTGAGCACCGCGCCGACCCCGGGACCGGCGAGCGCACGGTCGATGGCCTGGTGGTCCGCCACCCGTCGCACGAACTCTTCGAACCCGAACGACTTGGCATGTTCCTCCCTTCTGTGCGGTGGCGGTTTGCGCAGGTGATCGTCGAGCCCTTCGGGAAGCTGGTAGGCAAGGTCCTCTGCCTGGCCGGCGCTGATCCGATCTGCCAATGTCTCCAACGTTGCGCGGGTGAGGGTCGCCGCCTGATCGGTCGACACCTTTGCCCGCGTGGCTACTGCGTTGATGAAATCCTCGTATTCCACCTGATCCTCCTCTGGACCGAATCGCCGTCCCACGTTGGACCCATCACCTCGCTCCGCGGCCGGGGCCGGTGTGTGTGGGCGGATGCCGGCACGGATCGGAGCGATCATCCGACCGCCAACACCAAGATTGCAGTTACGAACTCCCGACCTCGATGCGCCTCGGTTGGGTCTGGTGCGGTCCGGAGCGTCGCGTAGCAGAGACAGTCAAGGCACTTCACCTCTCCGGGTGCCAAACGACCTGGTACCTCGACAGCCTTCCTGGAGAGGGGGTGACCTCGCCTCCTCCCGATCGGTGAACCAGCAGGACACCCACCGCATACTCGAATTCCGACGGACCGGGGGAGATCCTGGCTATCGCCTCTTCCCACGCGTGGGGCGAGGCCCGTCGGGTTGCTTCGCGCCACATTTGGAACCCGGCCGGCCCGACTACCAGGCCACCTGCGCCGGGTCGGCCGAGGCGTCGACGATGGCGCGGGCGGCATCCCAGGCGAGACGCGGGATGTGGGTCTTCGTAGACATGGACCCCCTCACCAGGCTCCGTCTCACAGGGAGGCATGAGCCAGGGTGAGCGGCGGCACCGCCGATCATGGTCCCCTGGCGTCGGGCCTACCCGGCGGGTTCAGCGGGGTCGACTCAGCCGCTGCCAGGCGCGGCGCAGGTCCGCTTGCACAGGGTTGTGAGCCGCTTCCTCGACCACTCCGGCCGGCCGGTCCTCGCCCGGCTCGTGCATCTCGGCACCGGGTACCGACAGCACGACCCCCCGCTCGTACAGGTCAGCGATCTGCTCCCGGTGGGCGAAGCGGTGGGACTGGTCCGGCCCCGACGGTGCCACGATGATGCCGTGGAAGATGTCCTTCGGTTCGTCGGTCAGCACGTGCTCGACCACGCCGACGGGTGCCGAGTCGACGTCGTAGACCCGGGTGCCGACGGGGAGCGCGAGATAGGAGACCTTCGCGCCGAGATCCTCCACGACGTTCACCGTACCCGCCGCCTGATCACCATGGGCCCGATCACGATGGCTGCTCTGGCCATGACCAGAGCTGCCGGCGGCGCTGACCATCAGGCTCAGGCGGAGGCGGCGCGACCCATCTGGGCGAGGATCCCAGTGGCCTGACCAAGCTCGATCAGGTGGCCGTCCGGGTCCCGGAGGTAGGCCCGGGGTCTCGACGCCATGGTCCTTCGGCTCGGTGAAGACTTCCCACCCCTGACCAGGTCGTGTCAGAACGACTTGATCTTTTCCGAAAGTCGAGCGTTCATCGTCGCGTCCCACCCCACGGGGCCCGTGACGCGTTCCTCCTCCTGGCCATCGTCGCCGCGGAGAGCGCCCTCGGTGATGAGCCGGAAAAGGGATGTCAGATGCCATCTGATCATCAGGGAGCGACTGCACGGAGGCCGTTGATATGACGACCGACTGCGAGCGGGAACGCCTGGCAGCCCGTGGTGGGCGGCGATCGGATGCCAAGGACTCCCGTGCTCCCTGCCGTTACCGGGCACGCAGCGGCCGACCACGCCCGCCGACGGTTCCCGCCCAGAAGTAGCCACCCCGCCACCAACTTTGAGATTCGGAGCCTCCTCGTGAGCATCGAAGCCGTCTCATGGGCGCTCAACGACGCCCCCGACGTTCCCCCGCAATGCCTCGCCGTGCTGATCGGCCTGGCCAACCACGCCGGCGCCAACGGCCGCGGCGCGTACCCGTCACAGGAACGCCTCGCGCTTTACGCCCGCAAGTCCGTGCGATCGGTACAACGCGACCTGACCGAACTGTCCCGCCGCGGCCTGATCCGACGCGGCGATCAACGCCACGTCGCGTTCATGCCGCCCGACCGCCGCCCGGTGGTCTGGGACCTCGCCCTGCAACGCCGCCGCGAACACCCCGCCTCCCTCGATCCGTTTGCCGAGCCGCGCTCCGGCCGGCCGCACCAGCTCGCCGACCCTGCGTCCGGCTGCCACCACGACGCCAACATCGACCGCGATGCCGACCGGGGTGACGCCCATGACCGAACGGGGCGACGTGCACGACGCAACGACACGACGTCCACGTCGTGCAAACCGTCCTTGAACCATCCACAACCAACGCGGGCGCGGAGAGCAACGTCCCGACGCGCTGGCGCTTCCTGCGGCCGCCACCGCGGCTGCCCCGCACACAACTGCGGGCCATGCCGAGCCGAACGCCTCGGTGGAACCAGATGAGCTGCGCGGAAACCCACCACGTGACGGACGCCATCGCGCGATCCCGCATGCTCGCACCACAAACGCTCAGCGACGAGCGCGGCAAGGTCCACGGCGAACGGCAACGCCGCCAGCTTGGACGACCGGACGGGGAAGTCGCCGTTGCGGGCGAGTTCGTATGCCAGGCAGCGGCCGAGGCCGAAGATCCGGCCTGTCGTGGGGCAGATCGGTGACCGCCCCGAGGGTGAGGATCCGCTGCTTGGTCCACACATCGCTGTCGCGGCCGTGCGGGCCTGTGCCGGGCCTGCTGCCCATCGCCGGATCCGGGTGGGTCGGGTCGGCGCCGGTGTCCGAGGCCGGGCCGTGGTCGACGGGCCGGGTGGGGTGCTCGTGCTGCAGCGTGTGCTCGCTCATGTGAATGTCGGCTCCGCGCCGCGCGACGAGATGCCCTAACACCGTCAAATCGGCGTCTGTCAGCTCTGACGAACACCCCCGGGTCTGACAGGCCCCTGACAGCGCCTCTCACTCTCCACATAGCCCGGTGCCGGCCTTTCTTCTTGCCGGCCGGAGAGGCGGTGTCTGTGCGGCGCGCTGGTGTAGGTCGGGAAGGTCCTGTCAGAACGCGCCGCCGCAACGGGGTCGTCGCTGTCAGCGCTCCGGCGGCCTTCGGCGGCACCCGATGGGGCAGGTCCGGCGGTTACCGGGCCAAGACATTCGCCTCACGGCGTGGCCTAGCTGTTAGCAGTCGTCGTCGGTGACATCGGCCCGTGGGGCGGCGCGCCTGACCGGCGGCGCCTGACATTCGGTGTCGGCGGCTGACAGAGCGATGTCATGTCATCCGGCATCGGACATTTTCAAATGTAAACCGACGATGTCCGCGCCGGGGTGCTGTCGACGGTCGGACCTTCAGGTACTGCGCCTGACAACACCCGTTGTCAGACCCGGGCATGCAAGCCGCGTCGCCCCTGTCAGAACTCGGCCGCAGACGCATCGTCGCCAGCTGGACACGTCCGTCGTACTTCTGCTCGGCCTGATGTTTGGTGTCTACCCGCAGCTCCTACGCCTGGCAGGGCGGCGGCGTCAGCGATAGACGCCGATGACATTGCTCGCTTGTCAGGATCCGGACCGGCGCGGTGAGGCTCGTCCCGCCACTTTAGACGCCCGAGGCGCCAGGAGGGGTGAGGTGTCAAGGTTGTCAGGGCGGCCCGCACCTTGCCGGAGTCTGACAACGCTGTCTGACAATCAGGTTCAACGCTTGTCAGAACGCCCGCCGACGTCCGACTGGGGCTGTCAGCACCCCTGCGAACGCTGCCGCATGGTGCGGTGAGCTGGCTGTCACAGCCTATGCCTCTGCTGTCAGAGGCGTGTCAGACGTGGGGGTGTTCGCGGAAGCTGACAAAGACCGTTTTGAGAGTGCGGAACTTCTCAAGACGGTAGTGCCGAAAGTGCCCGTCCCCACCGGAGATCTGACGCGAGGCCGTCCCTCCTGGTACTGGTCGCCGTGTCGCATGGCAGGGCTCAGTCTTCCCACAGACTGAGGAAACGGCCCCTATCTACCACCCCTTGCCTTTGTCGGCCCTAACGTCCACGCCCCGGGCCGCCGCCAGCTGTCTCGGCGTCGTCCGAGGCCCTCCCTCACTGCGCAGACTCTTCCTGTCGGCGGTCTCGTCGGGCGTCGTGTCTGGTGCCGGCGATCTCGGGCCGCCGACGCACCTGGTCCCCACCCGGCCGCCGCGTCGTCCGCTCACTGCGGCAGCCAGAGCCCGCGGTCCCGGGTACCCCGCTGCATCACCCCTACCCGGTGCTCCCTGCCGGTCGCCTCTACGCACGCCAACGGCTGCTCTGGGAGGACGGGTGGCTGCGTCTGGCGTATTCGAATTTCGGCTTGCTGTCCGCGTTCCGGTCCGTGCTGGTCGGCATTTCGGGGTCCGTCTTCAGACGGACGACGACACGGACCCCCACCAGCGGCTGTCAGTACAGCACCCGGCCGGTGTAACAGCTCCAGCCGCTGCTCAGAGACACCTCCGTGTCATCTCTTCCCTACCGCACATCGCAGAAAGGGATTCAGCTGTGCCTGATCAGGTCCTGCGCGTGCAGTCCGTCCTGACCGCACGCGACCATCGCCTCCTCGAGTGGCTCACTGACCACGGCGTGTTCACCACGCCCCAACTCGCTCACGCCCTGTTCCCGTCCCTGGACTTCGCCCAACACCGACTGGCCCGACTCACCGCGCTGCGGGTGGTGGACCGGTTCCGGCCGTTCCGGCCCGACGGCGGCTCGTTCCCGTTTCACTACGTCATCGACCAACTCGGCGCCGAAGTCGTCGCCGCCCAACGCGACCAACCACCACCCCGACCCGGCTACGCGAAGACGAACCGGCGGCGGTGGACAGCCGCCCGCACCCTGGGCCACAGGCTCGGCGTCAACGGCTTCTTCACCGACCTCGCCGGCCACGCCCGCACCCACCTCGACCACACCCTCACCCGCTGGTGGCCGGAATCCCGCTGCTCGCAGACCGGGGCGTTCGCCCGCCCGGGCGACCCCGTCGGCCTCCACGCCCTCGCCGCGCCGATCCGCCCTGACGGACACGGTGTGTGGACCGCCCCCGGCGCTCAGGTGCCGTTCTTCCTCGAATACGACACCGGCGGCGAACCCCTGACCGAGCTGATGCGCAAACTCATCGGCTACGCCCGCCTCGCCCAAGCCGGCGGACCCCGCTGGCCCGTGCTGTTCTGGCTGCACTCCGCCGACCGCGCCCACCACCTCCACCAACACCTCGCCGCCACCCATGTCCCGGTACCCGCCGCCACCGCCAGCCGCGACCACGCCACCCACACCGGCCTCGACCCCTCCGGCCCGATCTGGCAGCTCCAAGGCCACCCCGGCCCCCTCACTCTCGCCACCTCGCCACCACCATCCCCGACCACGGGCACGACGACTTCGAGTAACCAGCGCGAGCGTCGGCAGGCGGCGGCGAGGTCGTTGGCCCCTATCGGGTAACTACGACTGGCACCCAGGTAACCACCGGCGCCGAGCTACGCCATTGGGAATCGTTCGTGCACGATGATCGACACGGACCAATTCCCCACACGGGCTACGCATTCTCGGCGAATCCCTTGGTGCCAGCCAGTTTGTTCGGGCTGTACCGGCCGGCTGGAGCCGGGTGAGCGGCAGCCGCTGCACCGGCACGACCACCCGTACCTGGTGGTGGCGATCCAGGGCGCGAAGAACGTGGTGCAGACCGTGGACGGCACCCGCATCGACGCCGACGATCCGACCGGCGGCGTCGTCTACCGCGACCGGGCACCGTCCACATGCCCACCAATGTGGGCGGCACGACGTACGTGGCGCGCCTGGTCGAACTGAAGTAACCGCTGGCACGGCGGTCCGACATTGAATCCGGCATTCCGCGGAAACCGCTGCACTGGGTGCGTAACGTGCCGGACATGGTCTGTCGCACCTGGCGTAACCTGTTGCTCACAGCGCTCGGGACGGGCGTGCTCGCCGGTGCCGGTCAGCTCGGCATCGCGTTCAGCTTCGGCATCGTCCAGCTCACCGGCACCTCCACCGGCACCACCGTCAACCAGTGGCCTGCCCAGCTCGTCTGGGTGGGCTGGTTCGCGGCACACGCCGCCGTAGCCGGCACCGTCGTCACCGCACGCCTGGCCCGCCGGATCGGGGTGCTGGGGAGCACGGGCAGACTGGTCGCCGTCGCCGCCGCCGCCGCGCTGGGCGCCACCGTCGTGGCGCCGCTCTGCGTCCGGCCGGCCCAGGCCGCCGAGCGCTTCTCTGTGGACCCGATCTTGGCCGTCGGCATCTGCGCGACCCTCGGCGCGCTGGTCGGCGCGGGTGCCGCGATCGCCGTACTGGTGAAGCCGCCGCTGGGCTGGAACATCGCGGCGGTGGGCGGCGTGGTCTGGCTGCTGGCACTCGTCTCGGTCGTCCCGTCGCTCGCAACCGCCGGGCCGTTGCCCGCCGTACGGCTCGGTGTGCTGGAGCCGGCCGGGCTCGACGCCGACGCGGCACACCGGCAGGCGATCCTGATTCTGCCGGCGGTGGCCCTGCTCATCGGCGCGGCGACCAGCGGGCTGGCCCGCTGGCGCGGGCATCCGCCGCTGGTCAACGGCGCGACCGGCACAGCCGGCACGGTGCTGGTCGCGTTCGCCTACCTGACCGCCGGTCCCGGCGACGCCGTCGACCGGTACCAGATCACGCCGTACTACGGCGCGCTGCTCGCCGTCGCCGCCGGTGTGCTCGGTTCAGCCGCCGCCGCGTCGTTCCGCTGGCCGCTCCTGCCGCGCACCGCCGAAGCGCGGGTCGTCGAGCCGACCGACATCCTCCGTCCGCTGTCCGCCGGCCCCGCCGTGCCGCAGGCCATGACGCCGGCCGCTGGTGGCACGACCGACGAGCCGGAGCCCGTCGACCTGGCCGGCACGGGGCCGTTCGCTGGCGCGACCGCAGCGAAGCTCCCGACCGCAGCCGAACCGCTGGGCTTCGGTGCGCCGGCTGGCGACCGGGACGCCAGCGGCGTACCGGCCGACTCCGCGACGCGGACCGCCGCACCGGCCGTTACCGCCGCATCGGCCGCACCCGCCGCACCTGCCGACCTGGCCACACCGGCCGACCTCGCCACACCGGCCGACCTCGCCACACGGGCCGACCTCGCCACACCGGCCGACCTCGACGACACCCCGGAGACATCGGAACCAGCCCCCGCGACGGCGGCCCACCTTCCCGCGGGACCCGACGGGGCACTCGTCGCCCCAGGGACCCGCCGGATGTACCA